>DATEPQ010000073.1:0-6916 GCA_035273125.1 Gaiellaceae bacterium | reverse complement strand
CCGTGACGCTCCGCGCCCGGCTGACGCTCGTCGCCGCGGGTGTCGTGGCGGTTGTCGTGGCGCTTGCCTGCGTCACGACCTACTTCGTCATGCGCCACGAGCTTCAGTCCCAGATCGATAGCTCACTCAAGAAGGAAGTCGCGGCGGTTCAGGTCAACTCGACCGCATACACGGCGCCGTCGGATTTCGGAGGGAACCAGGTCGAGGTGATCGATCCGACCGGACAGGTGCAGGCGGCGAGCTTCTTCGTCAAGCCGGACGCGCGTGTGCTCGCGGTCGCGGCCGGAGCGCGTCGCGCCTTCTTTCGGGACATCACGGTGAGCAGTCCGGTGGGAGAGGTGCATCTGCGGGAGTACGTGGCACCGCTGCCCGCGCTCTTCGGCCCGAGCGGCGCGGTCATCGCATTCAAGGATCTGCAGGAGACGAACCGCGCGCTCGAGCGGCTGCGGTTCATCCTCATCCTCGTCTCGCTCGGCGGAATCGCTGCGGCAGCCGCGGGCGGCGCCCTCGTCTCCGGCGCGGCACTTGCACCGGTACGCCGTCTCACCGCGGCCGCGGAGCGGATCGCGCAGACGGGTGAGCCGAGCGAGCGTGTCCCGGAGGGAGGCCAGGACGAGCTGGCGCGCCTCGGTGCGTCCTTCAACACGATGCTCGCTTCGCTCGAGGGGTCGCTCGAGACGCAGCGCCGTTTCGTGGCCGACGCCTCGCATGAGCTCCGCACGCCGCTGACGAGCCTGCAGACGAACATCGACGTGCTGCGCGGCGACATCGCGCTCGAGCCGGAGCAGCGCCGCAGGCTCCTCGACGATCTGCACCGGGAGTCGCAGGAGATGCGAGGGCTCATCGCCGGGCTGCTCGAGCTCGCCCGCGCCGGGGCGCAGGTCGAGAAGCAGGAGTTCCAGCTCGACGAGGTCGTGGAGGATGCCGTCGAGCGGGCCCGCTCGCGCTTCCCGCAGGTGTCCTGGCAGAGCGACCGACTCGAGCCGACCGTCGTCGACGGCTATCGCGATCGGATGGAGCGCGCGGTCTGGAACCTGCTCGAGAACGCCGGCAAGTGGAGCGGGGACGGCGGCTCGGTCGAGATCTCGCTCGCGGGCGGCGAGCTGCGGGTACGCGACCACGGGCCGGGATTCGCCGACGAGGACCGGCCGCTCGTCTTCGACCGCTTCTACCGCTCGGCCGCGGCCCGGTCGATGCCCGGCGCGGGCCTCGGCCTCGCGATCGTCCGGGAGGTGGCCGAGGCGCACGGGGGCACGGTCGAGGCGAGCAATGCCGAGGACGGCGGTGCCGTCGTGCGCTTCAGTCTCAACGGGGCGGTCCGCCCCGCAGTCCGTCAGCCGGGAAAGTAGGTTCCCGACGGCCTATGGGGTCCTCGGCACGCTCGACGGCTCTTAGACACTTTTAATCGTTTCGTGATTCGATGCGTCTTGCATCGAACCCCTCCCGGCTCGGCCGATACGGCGGGCCGCGGCCAGCCCGGTCCGGCGTCTTCCCGGATCCCCTGCGGTGAAGGCGCCGGACCGAGCGATGGCTAGCTCGCTAGAGGACGCTCAGCTCCTGGTCGTACTCCGGCAGAAGATCGCGGTCGCCCCCGTCCACTCGATCGCCGGCACGGAGGGGCACGACTACGCGAATCG
Source organism: Gaiellaceae bacterium (assembly GCA_035273125.1). Lineage (GTDB taxonomy): Bacteria > Actinomycetota > Thermoleophilia > Gaiellales > Gaiellaceae > Palsa-739. The sequence goes on along the minus strand of DATEPQ010000073.1, from coordinate 5,279 downwards.
CACCTCCGCGGACGAACCCGACCCGATCCGGCCCGAGCTCGAGCGGCTCGTACTCGCCCGCGAACGCGTCCGCCCGCTCCATGCGCAGGTGCAGCACGCGCCGCAGCAGGTGCGCCTTCAGCGTGCGGTGAGTCGGTGCCGGCTCGCGAAGGACGGAGGTCTGCGTCGCCCAGTCGACCGGCCGCCGGTTGTCCGGATCGACGAGGTTGAGCGACCAGAGCGCGTCGCCCTGGTAGAGGTCGGGGAGGCCGGGGCTCGTGAGGCGGAGGAGCAGGGCTCCGAGCGACGCGTGCTCGCCGGCCCGGGCGACCCGGGCCGCGAACGGCTCGAAGTCGGCGAGGAACTCCTGGTTCGAGTAGAGGCTTCGCACGAAGTCTTTCACGCGGCGCTCGTGGGTCTCGTCCGGCTCGAGCCAGTTCGTCGTCCGCTTCGCCTCGCGGAGCGCTTTCTCGAGATAGAGCTCGAGGCGCCCGGGCACGATCGGCCACGCGCCGACGAGGGTCTGCCAGACGAGGTACTCCTCGTTCGGGTCGTCCATGCCGCCGGTGAGCGCGTGCCAGCGGCGCACCCGTTCCGTCCACTCCTCGTGCAGCCCCGCCAGGGCGCCGATGCGTGCCCGGACGTCCCCCGCCCGCTTCGTGTCGTGGGTCTGCGAGGCGAGGAGCGCGTGGGGATGGCGCTCGAGCCGCTCGAGCGCGGCGGCATGGAAGCCGTCGGGCGACAGCGAGAAGCGATCGGGGTTCCCGCCGACCTCGTTCAGCGCGGTGAGCCGGAACCAGCGGTAGAAGGCGGTGTCCTCGACGCCCTTCGCCATCACCGGGCCGGTCGTCTGCTGCCAGCGCGTGACGAACTCCGGGTGCTCGAAGCCGAGGACGACCCGGCGTAGATCCTCGGGCAACACCGCGCTCGCCTTCCGGTCCTCCTCGTCGACCCGGTCCGGCTCGACGTAGGTGCGATACACGTGGAGCTCGGCGGCGGCCTCCTCCAGCGCGTCGTGCGGATAGAGAGCCCGGAGGCGCTCGAACTCCCGCGCGAACGTCGTTCTCGCCACCTCGAGCTTCGCCTCGTGCGCGACCTAGGCGAACGACCGCCGCTCGCCCGTCAGTTCCGCGTAGAGCTCGGTCAGCGGCTCCTCACCGGCCGGGTCGACGAAAAGCGCGGTGACGTCGTTCGCGAACTCGTAACCCGTGGTGCCCTCGACGGGCCAGTCGGCGCGCAGCGGCTCGCCCGGCTCGAGGATCTTCTCCACCCAGATCCGCTCGACGCCGTGCTCGCGCAGCCGGTCGAGGTACTCGCGCGGGTTCGCGAGCCCGTCTGGATGGTCGATACGCAGCCCGTCGACGAGACCGTCGGCGACGAGCTCCAGGACCTTCGCGTGCGTCGCCTCGAAGATCTCGGGATCCTCCACTCGCACACCGGCGAGCTCTCCGACGTCGAAGAAGCGGCGGTACCAGCCGCTCTCGGGGTCCCAGTCGAAGAAGCGCTCGCGCAGCGCGGGGTCGCGCCAGAGCCGGTTCTCCTCCTCGGAGGCCGCCAGGTGATTCGGGACGACGTCGAGGATCGTGCCCAGGCCGGCGGCGTGGGCCGTCTCGCAGAGCGCGCGGAGCTCGTCCTCCCCGCCGAGCTCGGCCGAGATGCGCGTCGGGTCGACGACGTCGTAGCCGTGCGTCGAGCCGCGGCGCGCCTTCAGCACGGGCGAGAGGTAGAGGTGCGAGACGCCGAGTTCGCGGACGTAGGGGAGGACGACCTCGCGCATGCGGCGGAAGTCGAGCTCGGGAGTGAGCTGGACGCGGTAAGTGCAACGAAAGTCAGGCATCCGCCCTGTCCTATCCAGCCACGTCCGGTGTCAGACACCGGCCGTGGCCGAAAGAGCCAGGTCCGCACACCGGGATGTCACGACCGTTCGCAGCGCCTCGACCGATCCGCCCAGTTCGGCCAGGACGAGAGACGGGTCGACGAATGAAAAGTCGCTGGTCAGGCCGAGGGTGGTCGTATAGCTGCTCCAGCGCCAGTCCTCGGGGCGAGACACAAGCCCTGCTGCGACGGGGTTCAGGACGAGGTAGGCGTAGGCGCCGACGAGATCCCCCGCGGAGACGATCCTCCTGTTGCCGTACCGACGCCGCACGAACTGCCCGTGCCGCCCGTGGCGACCGTTGAAATCCGTGCTGTACCGGTGGTTCAGCCGTTTCATGCCGAGCGGGAGCGAGAGGTCGGGGACGTCGACGAGGAGGTGCACGTGCGTCGTCAGCTGTGCGAAGCACAAGCAGCGCCAACCGCAGAACTCGAGCGTGCCGACGAGTTGGCGGATCCAATCCATGCGGTCGACGTCGTCGATGAAGTAGGCCTCCCGCCCGGTCGCATTCACCCAGACGTGGTGGGCGCCCGGGGAGTGGTCGCGTGGCGCTGGAGGCATGAAGGCACAGTGGCCGGCGTCGGGGGCCGGCCGCAAGTCGCTCCTCGAGACATGGCCGCCGAGGACACGTCCGGTGTCAGACACCGGACGTGTTGGTTTCAGACTCGTCGAAGAAGGACGAGGGAGTGCTCTTGCACGGCGACGAGGGCGCGCGCGCCGAGCTGACCCTCCGGCGCGTCGCCCGTTGCGAGCTCGACCTGCCAGCGGGAGCCGAAGCGCCGCGTCGGCAGCGTGAAGACCACCGGCTCGAAATGCGCGTTGAACACGAGCAGGAAGGAGTCGTCGAACAGCGGCTCGCCGTGGAGCGTCCGTTCGCGGATCTCCCGGCCGTTGAGGAAGACGCCGAGCGTCTTCGTTTCGGGGCTCGTCCAGTCGCGCTGCGTCATCCGTCGCCCGTCGGGCCGGAACCACCACGCATCCGGCAGCCCGCTCTCGCCGGCCTTGCCCGACAGGAACGACGTCCGCCGGAAGACCGGATGCTCCCGCCGCAGCGCGATCACCCGGCGCGCGAACTGGAGCAGCTCGCCGTCCGCGGCCTCCCAGTCGAACCAGGAGATCTCGTTGTCCTGGCACCATGCGTTGTTGTTGCCGCCCTGCGTGCGCCCGAGCTCGTCGCCGCCGAGCAGCATCGGCACGCCCTGCGAGAGGAGCAGCGTCGCGAGGAAGTTCCGTTGCTGCCGGGCGCGCAGCGTCAGCACGTTCGGGTCGTCGGTCGGCCCCTCGGCGCCGAGGTTCCACGAGCGGTTGTCGTCGGTGCCGTCGCGGTTGTCCTCGAGGTTCGCCTCGTTGTGCTTGTCGTTGTAGGAGACGAGGTCGTTCAGCGTGAAGCCGTCGTGGGCGGTGACGAAGTTGATCGAGGCGAAGGGGTCGCGCCCGTTCTCGCCGTAGAGGTCGGAAGAGCCGGTGAAGCGCTGCGCGAACTCGCCGACGTTCGCCTGGCCCCGCCAGAAGTCGCGCACCGAGTCGCGGTACTTCCCGTTCCACTCGGCCCAGAGCACCGGGAAGTTGCCGACCTGGTAGCCGCCGGGCCCGACGTCCCACGGCTCGGCGATCAGCTTCACCTGGGAGAGCACCGGGTCCTGGTGGATCGTGTCGAAGAAGGCGGAGAGCCGGTCGACGTCGTAGAACTCGCGGGCGAGCGCCGACGCGAGGTCGAAGCGGAAGCCGTCGACGCGGCACTCGAGCACCCAGTAGCGCAGCGAGTCCATGATCAGCCGCAGCACCGACGGGTGCACGGGGTTGAGCGAGTTGCCCGTCCCCGTGAAGTCCATGTAGAAGCGCGGGTCGTCGGGCATCAGGCGGTAGTAGCTCCGGTTGTCGAGCCCGCGGAAGGAGAGCATCGGCCCGAGGTGGTTCCCTTCGGCGGTGTGGTTGTAGACGACGTCGAGGATCACCTCGATACCCGCCCGGTGCAGCGCCTTGACCATCCCCTTGAACTCGCGCACCTGCTCGCCGTGGGTACCGGTGGCGGCGTAGAGGGCGTGGGGCGCGAGGTAGCCGATCGAGGAATAGCCCCAGTAGTTCGAGAGCCCGCGGTCGTGGAGGAATCCCTCGTCCGCGATGTGGTGGATCGGGAGCAGCTCGACCGCGGTGACACCGAGCTCCCGGAAGTACGCGAGCGCCGGCTCCGAGGCGAGGCCCGCGTAGGTCCCCCGGAGGTCGTCGCGCACCTCGGCATGCCGCTGCGTGAACCCCTTCACGTGCACCTCGTAGATCACGGTGTCGTTCCACGCGGTCTCCGGCGGGCGGTCGTCCTCCCAGTCGAAGGACGGGTCGACCACGACGCTCTTCGGGATGGCGTCGGCGTCGTCCTCGTCGTCGAGCTCGAGATCGGCGTCCTCGTCCGTGCTCGGCACGTACGGGAGCGCGTTCGCCCGATCCCACTCGATCGGCCCCTCGATCGCCTTCGCGTACGGGTCGATCAGGAGCTTGTTCGGGTTGAAGCGGTGCCCGGACGCCGGGTCGTACGGCCCGTGGACGCGGTAGCCGTACCGCCGGCCCGGGGCGATGCCGGGGAGATAGCAGTGCCAGTTGTGCGCGGTCACGTCGTGAAGCTCGACGCGGGTCTCGCGGTCACCGTCGTAGAGGCACAGCTCGACGCGGTCGGCGTGCTCGGAGAAGAGCGAGAAGTTCGTCCCCTCGCCGTCCCACGTCGCGCCCAGCGGGAACGGCTTGCCCGGCCAGACCTTCATGCGAGGGAGAATTCCACGCGGCGGTTGGCGAAGTCGGCGACGAGCGTCGCGTCGCCGCGCCGCAGGGTGAGGACATTCGCTTCCTCGTCCGCCTCGCTCTCGAGCTCGCGCGGCAGGTCGCGGCGCGCGGCGAGCAGCTCGCGGTAGAGCGGGTCCGGCTCGCGCGGCTGCAGCTTCGAGCGGAGGAACGTCTCGACCGCCTGCGGATCGGGCACCTCCTCGCCGGAGAACGACCCGAAGTCGGCGAACTCGCGGCGCCGCCCCTCGCGGGTCGCCTTCGCGATCTCCGGGTCGATGTGGTCGGTGAAGAACTGGAACGGAGCGGTTTCGAGCCACTCCTCGCCCATGAAGAGCAAGGGCGTGCACGGGGAGAAGAGCGTGACCGCCGCGGCGACCCGCAGCGCATCCTCCGGCAGCCGGTCGCCGAGTGCCCGATTCCCGACCTGGTCGTGGTTCTGTGCGCAGACGACGAGGCGGCGGGGGTCGTGCCCGCGGCCGGCGAGATCCTCCGCGAGCGCGGCGACCGAGCCGTAGTCGGCGTAATAGCCCTCGCGCTCTCCGGTGAGGAGGACGTGCAGCTCGTGGTGTGAGCGGTCGGCCCACTGCGCATCGTGGCCCCACTCGTCGATCGGTCGCCAGTCGTCCACCTCCATCTCCGAGATGACCAGCGCCGC
>DATEPQ010000072.1:0-3672 GCA_035273125.1 Gaiellaceae bacterium | reverse complement strand
GGACGACGTCGAGAGGATCGCGACGCCCATCCCGCCGAGCACGCGCGGAAGGCGGTCCTTCCTCGCGTAGACCCTGCGGCCCGGCTTCGACACGCGCTTCAGGCCGGAGATGACCCGCTCGCGGTTGCGGCCGAACTTGAGGTCGACGACCAGGGTATCGAAGCTCTCGCCTTTCTCCACGTGATAGTCGCGGATGTAGCCCTCCTCCTTGAGGAGACGGGCGATCTCCACCTTCATCCGCGAGCTCGGCATGGTCGCGTGCTCGTGCAGCGCCTTGTTGGCGTTGCGGATGCGGGTGAGCATGTCTGCGATCGGATCGGTCAGCACGGTTTCTCTCCTACCAGCTCGACTTCGTCATGCCGGGAATCGCGCCCTGGTGCGCGAGCTCGCGGAGGCAGATCCGGCAGAGGCCGAACTTGCGGAAGACCGCGCGCGGGCGGCCGCACCGGTTGCACCGCGTGTAGTTGCGCACCTTGAACTTCTGGGGTCGCCGCTGCTTCACGACGAGCGACGTCTTCGCCATTACTGCTGCCTCCCTTCGCCGTCCGCCGCGAACGGCAGGCCGAGGGCCCGCAGCAGCGCAAGCGCGTGCTCGTCGTTCTCGGCGCTCGTCGTGATCGTCACGTCGAGCCCGCGGACCTGCTGGATGTCGTCGTAGTTGATCTCGGGGAAGATGAGCTGCTCGCGGATACCGAGCGAGAAGTTGCCGCGACCGTCCAGCGAGCGTGGATTGAGGCCGCGGAAGTCGCGGATCCGGGGCAGCGCGATCGAGACGAGCCGGTCGAGGAACTCGTACATCCGCGCGCCGCGCAGCGTGACGCGCGCTCCGACGGCCATCCCCTCGCGGACCTTGAACTGCGCGATCGACTTGCGGGCGCGCCGGATCTGGGCGCGCTGGCCGGCGATCGTCGTCAGCTCCTCGATCGCGGAGTCGAGCAGCTTCGACTCGGTCTTCGCCTCGCCGACGCCCATGTTGAGCGTGATCTTCTCGATGCGCGGCGCCTGCATGATCGAGTCGAGGCCGAGCTCCTCCTTGAGGCGCGGCCGGATCTCGTTCTCGTACTGCTCCTTCAGGCGCGGCGTGTACGTGTCGGCCACGGCACTCATCCGCGATCGATCTCCTCGCCGCACTTCTTGCAGACGCGGATGCGGACGGTCTTGTCCCTGACGGTCTTCTCGATCGTCCCGACGCGGGTCGGCTTACCGCACACGGGGCAGACGACCATCACGTTCGAGACCGGCAGTGGCGCGGGCAGGTCGATGATCCCGCCGGGCGTCATCCCCCCGCCGCCGAGACCGGTCGTGTTCTGGATCGGCCGCGGGCGGCGGTGCCGCTTGACGACGTTGATGTTCTCGACGACGACGCGCCCTTGCTTGGGCAGCGCTTCGAGCACGCGTCCCTCCTTGCCGGCGTCCTTGCCGCGGAGGACGTGTACGACGTCGCCCTTTCTCACTTTCATGGTCTGAGCCACGTCACAACACCTCCGGGGCGAGCGAGACGATCTTCATGAAGTTCTTTTCGCGCAGCTCGCGGGCGACGGGCCCGAAGATGCGCGTGCCGCGCGGGTTGCGCGCCTGGTCGATGATCACCGCGGCGTTCTCGTCGAAGGCGATCGTGGTGCCGTCGTCGCGACCGAAGGGCTTCTTCGTCCGGACGACTACCGCGCGCACGACCTCGCCCTTCTTGACGGCGCCCTGCGGGGTCGCGGTCTTGACCGTGCCGACGATGATGTCGCCGACCCGCGCGTAGCGGCGATGGTGGCCGCCGACGACGCGGATGCAAAGGATCTCGCGCGCGCCGGTGTTGTCGGCGACCCTCAGGCGGGATTCCTGCTGGATCACTGCGCCACCTCGACGATCTCTGCCAGGCGCCACCGCTTCGTCCGCGACAGCGGGCGCGTCTCGACGATGCGGACGACGTCGCCGACGTTCGCAGCGTTCTGCTCGTCGTGGGCGTGGAACTTCACGCTCCGCCGGATGACCTTCTTGTACCGCTGGTGCGAGGTGATCACGTCGACCTTGACGACGATCGTCTTGTCCATCGCGCTCGAGACGACGACGCCGCGGCGCTCCTGGCGCCGCCCGCGCTCGTGGTCCGGCTTCGGCTGGCGGACGATCGGCTTGCGCGTACCGCTGGGCGTCGGACGGCGTCGCGTCTTCTGCGGGCGCAGCCGACGCGGGAGGCGCTTGCCCTTCTTCTTCGGTTCCGACTGGGGAACGGGAGCAGCTTCGGCAGCAGACTCCTCAGCCGCAGGCTCCTCGGCCACCGGCTCCTCAGCAGCAGGCTCCTCAGCAGCAGGCTCCTCGGCGGCGGGCTCCTCCTCAGCGGCAGGCTCCTCAGCGGCAGGCTCCTCCTCGGCGGCAGGCTCCTCAGCGGCAGGCTCCTCAGCGGCAGGCTCCTCGGCAGCAGGCGCCTCCTCGGCGGCAGGCTCCTCCTCAGCGGCAGGCTCCGCAGCAGCCGATTCCTCAGCCGCAGGCTCCTCCGCAGCCGATTCCTCCGCCACCGGCTCGTCAGCCGTCTGTTCCTCGGCAGGCTCGGGCTCCTCTGCTGCCGGTTCCTCGGCCGCAGGCTCTTCCGCGGCCGGTTCCTGGGCGGGCTCGGGCTCCTCTGCGGCCGGCTCCTCGACGGCCTCGGGCTCCTCGACCGGAGCCTCGGCCTCGACCGGAGTCTCCTCGATCTGCTCTTCGTTCTTCTCTTCGTTCTTCTCAGCCATTGACTGCCTTTGCCTTCTCTGCCTCGCGTTCGTTCACGACCGTCAGGATCCGCGCGATCTCGCGCTTCGCGAGCTTGAGCCGCGCCGAGTTCTCGAGCGCGCCGGTCACCGACTGGAAGCGGAGGTTGAACAGCTCCTGCCGCCGCTCCTTGAGCCGGTCCCCGAGCTCGTCGTCCGTCAGGTCCCTCAGTTCCGATGCCCTGGTCAAAACAGATCTTCCTCTCGCTTCACGACCTTCGTCTTCACGGAGAGCTTCTGGCCGGCCAGACGGAGCGCCTCCTTGGCGAGCGGCTCCGGGACACCGGCGAGCTCGAACATGACGCGCCCCGGCTTGATTACGCAGACCCAGCCCTCGGGCGAGCCCTTGCCGGAGCCCATGCGCGTCTCGGCCGGCTTCTTCGTGAAGCTCTTGTCGGGGAAGACGTTGATCCAGACCTTGCCGCCACGCTTGATCTTGCGCGTCATGGCGATACGAGCCGCCTCGATCTGGCGGTTCGTGATCCAGCCGGCGTCGAGAGCCTTGAGCCCGTAGTCGCCGTACTGGACCGCCGTCTGGCCGCTCGCGTAGCCGGCCCGGCGGCCGCGATGGACCTTGCGGAACTTGGTCTTCTTCGGCATCAACATCGCTTACTCCGAGTCCTTCTTCGTCTTGCGGGTGCCGCGCTTCGGCTTCTCCTGCGAGGGATCACCGGACTGCTCGAGCTTCGTCGGATCCTCGACCTGCTGCTTCGTGGTCGTCGTGTCGGGTGCCTGCGCAACCTCCTGCGGCGTGACCTCGACCTGCGGCTCGATCACCGGCTGCTCGCGTCCCTCGGCGGAGACTGCGTTCTCGTCCGTGCGCGGCTGCTCGACGTTTTCCTGACCGCGGGCGCGATCGCGTCCACCGGGGCGCGTCGAGGCGGGACGCGCTCCCGCACCCGGCCCGCGTCCCCTCCCGCGACCGGGACCGCCGGGGCCG
>DATEPQ010000071.1:0-2032 GCA_035273125.1 Gaiellaceae bacterium | reverse complement strand
CCCGGCTCCGCTTCCCGCACGACGGCGCACCAGCCGATGCCGAGGTTGAAGACGCGGCGCAGCTCGTCCTCCTCGACATGGCGGCCGAGCCAGCGGAAGACGAGCGGGCGCTCCCACGAGTCCCAGTCGATCTCGGCGCTGCGGCCGGCCGGGAGGACGCGCTCGAGATTCCCCAGGATCCCGCCGCCGGTCACGTGCGCGAATGCGAGCGCCCGGCCGCGCAGCCTCCTCGCCACGTCGAGGTAGAGGCGGGTCGGGGCGAGCAGGTCGGGGCCGTCGTAGTCCTCCTCCTCGAGCACGCGGCGGACGAGCGTGAATCCGTTCGCGTGGACACCCGCGGACGGGAAGCCGAGCACGACGTCCCCGGCCTCGACGCCGGATCCGTCGAGCGGCTCGTCGACGACTCCGACGCAGGTACCCGCGAAGTCGAGCTCTCCCTCCCGGTAGATGCCGGGCAGCTCGGCCGTCTCCCCGCCGACGAGCGCGATGCCCGCGGTGCGGCAGACGTCCGCTGCGCCTTCGACGAGCTCGGCCACGTCCTCGAGCTCGACCCGGGCCGCGGCGACGTAGTCGAGGAGGAGCAAGGGCTCGGCGCCGCACGTGATCACATCGTTGATGCAGTGCGCGGCGAGGTCGGCGCCGCAGGCCCGTAGTGCCCCGCGCCGGCGAGCGAGGATCAGCTTCGTTCCGACGCCGTCGGTCGAGGCTGCGAGGTAGCGCCCGTCACCGAGCGGGTGGAGTGCGGCGAAGGCGCCGAAGCTCTGCGCGCCGGTCGACTCGACTGCCGCGCGGAGCCGCTCGACCACCGCGTCGGCCGTGGCGAGCGAGACGCCGGCCGCGTCGTACGTCGGTCCTTCCTCGGCCACGTGCGCGAGTCTATGGCCGCCGCCCGATGTCGGTAACGGACATGCCCCCAACCCCCACGTCCGGTGTCTGACACCTAGACGTGTCTCTTGCAGTCGTGGCCGGCGGACGTAGCGAACAGCCTCGCCTGGAACTTCCATGAAGCATCGGTCGGTAGCTGTCTCTGCGAGACACGTCCGGTGTCTGACACCGGACGTGTCCTAAACGAACAGTTCGCCGAAGAGCTCCGGGCGCCCCTGCGGGCCGCCCCGGACGAAGCGCACCACGGTCTCGCCCACCTCGACGCTACTTCCGTCGCGGTCGGCGTCGAGGATCTGCGCCAGCGCTTTCGCCTTGGCCGCCGGATCGTCTGCCTTGAGATGCAGCTCCGAGAGCTGCAGCTCGTCTCCCTGGGCGAGCAGCTCGTCGATCCACTCTCGCGGCGGATGGAGCTCCAGCCGGTAGCCGGCGTTCGTGGAGACGAACGTGCGCCGGCCGCCGTGCTCCTGAACGCGCAGGTCGCTCCCCTCCGCGCGCTCGATGGCCGCGTCGAACTCGTCCTCGTCGAGCACGAACCCGAGGTGATCGACGCGGGGCGTCGGCCACTGACCCGGCTGGACGACGACGTTGACGGCGCCTTTCTCGAGCTCGGTGAGCCGGAGCTTGAAGCCCATCGCGTCGAGCTCGTGCCAGGCGATGCCGGGCTCGTACGACGTGAGCTCCTCTCCGATCCGGCCGTGGCGCGCGACGAGATCGAACGCGAGCTTCCCGATGTAGCGCGCCTCGACCTCGCGCACGCGGCTCGTGACGAGGTGGTAGTGGAAGAGCTGCACGGCCGCTCATCGTGCCAACGACCGCGGAGCGGGCGCGCAGCTACGCGCGCGCCGGCTCGAACCGGAGCTTGGCCGCCTCTGCGGGCACCTCGGTCGGGTACTCGCCGGTGAGACAGGCGCGGCAGAGCGCCGAGGAGGGCCGCCGCGTCGCCTCGACGAGCCCGTCGTGGGAGAGGTACGCGAGCGAGGTGGCGCCGACGTGCTCGCGCACCTCTTCGACCGTCCGGGTCGAGGCGATCATCTCCGACGGGTCGGCGAGATCGATCCCGTAGAAGCACTGGCCGACCACCGGCGGCGACGAGACGCGGAGATGCACCTCGGCCGCCCCGGCGTCGAAGAGCATCCGCACGATCTCG
>DATEPQ010000070.1:0-16768 GCA_035273125.1 Gaiellaceae bacterium | reverse complement strand
CCACGCCGAGCCACCGAGCGCGTGGCCGGTGAACAGCGACGCCATGACGGCCGCGACCACCGCCGAGCCGAGGTAGGTGCCCGCGATCATCGGCTTGCGCCCGACCGTGTCGAAGAGTCGGCGGGTCGAGGAAGTTCCCGGCCGCGAAGACGATGAGGGAAGACCGGGACGAAGCCCTGTTCCCGCTGCGACTGTGGTGGACACTGCGGCGGCGGGAGGAGGGCGCTCGCGAACGGCGAAGCGCTCGCCCGTGACTTCGGAATCCGGAAGCTGGCCGCTGCTCGACGAGCGGCGCCCGTTCGCCGCACCGGGCTACGAGCACCGCCGCCGACGCAAGCTGCCGCGCTCGGCCTGGGTGCTCACGGTTCTCGCCTTCATCTGTGGCGGACTCGTCAGCGCTGCCGCGTTCTCGATCGGCTGGCGCCACCAGGCGCAGCGCGACACGGCCGCGCGGACCGCCCTTGCGGCGGCTACCGCGCACACGCACCGGCTCGAGCAGAGGATCGCCGCGCTGCAGGCCTCGCTGGCACGCGCCCGTGACGCGGCGGCCTCGGCCGCCGCGGCCGAGAAGGCGCTCGCTCGCACAGGCGCTCGCGTCGGCGCCGATGCCACGGCCACGAGCGGCAACGCGACCGCGATCTCCTCCGGGGCCGGCTCGCTCAGCGCAGCCGCCACGCGGATCGGGAACGAGTTGAAGACGCTCGTCACCTACCTGACGACGACGCCTGCCGACCAGCTCGATTCCGGCTACATCTCGAGTCAGACCGCGTACGTCTCCCGGCAGCTGACGAGGCTGCAGAGCGACGCCGGCGCCCTCGGCAGCTCTGTCGCGCGGTTCGAGGCGGGGGTCCGCAAGCTCGGCGCCGATGCCCGCGCGCTGAGAACCGGCTGAATTCTCACGCAGGTCTCGGCGTTTTCGGGCACCCTGTGCCACCTATGAGCGGAATCGGCTCGCGCCTGACCAGGGTTTTCGTGCTCGCGGCCTTGGCGCTCGCCGTCACCGCGTCGAGCGGGGCCGCGGCGAGGCCCGCCCGCGCGCAGTTCCTGGGGGTCGTGCCGCACTCGCCGCACCTGGCCGTGGCTCCGCACGTCCGGACGCAGGCGATCCACCCCGCGGGCCCGGCGACACTCACGTTCTCTGCGAGCTACCAGACCGTGATCAACCGGTACTTCGCCGACATCGCGGCCGACAGCGGCAGGGTCGACAACGTCTACTCGGTCGCCACCCAGTACTCCGACACCTCCGGAGCCATCCGGTATCAGTCGACGTTCGGCGGCGCGTACGTCAGCCACGATCCTCTGCCGGCGAGCGTCTGCGACGACGGCATCGACGCGTACTGCCTCACCGACCAGCAGCTGCAGGCCGAGATCCAGAGCGCGCTCACGGCCACCGGCTGGCACGGCGGGCTGAACAACATATTCTTTCTTCTCACGCCCAACGGCGCCGGCTCGTGCTTCACCCAGTTCGGCCAATGCTCCACGGACGCTTTCTGCGCCTACCACAGCGACTTCACGGACTCGAGCAACGAGCGAGTCATCTACGCGAACGAGCCGTACGAGGGGCCGATCCCGGGCTGTACCGACTCGACCCAGGGCTTCCCGAACGACGTGGACGGGGACACGACCGTCAACACGATCAGTCACGAGCACAACGAGGCGCTCACGGATCCCCTCGGCGACGCCTGGCTGGCACATGACGGGAACGAGAACGGCGATCTCTGCGCGTACGGGTTCGGAACCCAGACCAACCCGGGGCCTGTCGCGTACAACCAGGTGATCAACGGCCACCGTTACGACCTCCAGCAGGAGTACAGCAATGCGGACGCCGGCTGCATCCAGCACACCGGGGGCACGCCCACGGCACCCACGGTCGGCAGCGGCCCACTCCTCTACGGCGGTGGTCCCGTAATGCATACGAGCACGAACTACGTGATCTACTGGCTGCCCACTGCTCGCAACACGGCCTCACCGGTCGTCAGTGGCACGGCCGTCGTGACGAAGACGCTCTCGACGTCGCCGGGCTCGTGGACCGCCGGCGGAGCCCCCTACTCCTATCAATGGCAGCGCTGTTCGGCGACCGCAACGAACTGTGGCGACATCCCCGGCGCCACAGCCACGACCTACAAGCTGACGGCCGCCGACGGCGGCCACATCGTGCGCTCGACGGTGCGAGCCAGCAACGTGAACGGCGCCTCGGCGCCCGCAGCTTCCACGGGCACCAGCACAGTGATCGACGTCCCGGTTCTCACCAGGGCTCCGCATCTTTCGGGCCGCGCGAAAATCGGCAAGAAGCTGTCGGGCAGCCACGGCTCGTGGACCTACGGCCCGAAGTACCGCTACCAGTGGCTGCGCTGTAACGCGCGAGGCGGGAAGTGCTCGACAATTCGCCACGCGACGCATGCCACGTACAAGCTCACGCGCCACGATCTCCGGCACCGGTTGCGCGTCCGGGTCATCGCCATCAACGCCGCCGGCAGGAAGATCGCCACCTCGGCAGCGAGCCCGCGCATCCGCCGCTAGCTCTCCAGCAGACGGCGCAGGCGGACGGCGTTCCGCGGCGCGAAACCCTCCCAGTCGTTGTTGAAGTACGCGAAGACCTCGTGCGTCCTGCTCCACTCGCGTAGCCGCGCCGCCCACTCCCGCAGCTCGGCATCGCTGTAGTTGCCGCGGCGCCCGCGCGTCCCGCCGTGGAAGCGGACGTACGTCCAGCCTGCGGTCAACTCATGCGCCTGGAACGCGTTCACCTGTGGCCGGTCGCCGATCGCGAGCGCGACTCGGTGCTCGCGCAGGAGCGCGTACGTGTCCTCGACGAACCAGGACGGATCGCGGAACTCGACGCAGTGGCGAAGCTCATGCGGCAGGCGCGCGAGCGCGTCCGCGAGCCGGCTGTGGTCACGCCGGAAGGTCGGTGGGAGCTGCCACAGCAGCGGCCCGAGCTTCGGCGACCCGAGCAGCGGCTCGATGCGCTCGAGGAAACGCTCGAGGCCCGGACCGAGGTCGCGCAGCCGCTTGATGTGCGTGAGGTAGCGCGATGCCTTGACCGCGAAGAGGAAGCCGGCCGGCGTCTGCTCGACCCAGTGCGCCACGGCATCCACCTTCGGCAGGCGGTAGAAGGTCGAGTTCACCTCCACCGTGTCGAACCGCTCCGCGTAGAAGTCGAGCCAGCCGGAGGCCGGCAGGCGGGGCGGATAGAAGACACCGCCCCGCCAGTGCGCGTAATTCCAGCCGGAGAGCCCTACTCGAACATCCACTCAGCGCACGAGGTCGACATCGTCCGCCCGGACGTACCCGATCCGGTGATTGAAGAAGATCTCGTAGGACTGAGTCGGGCTCGTCTCGACGTAGTACGAGCTCGGATCGTTGAAGGTCGACGCCATGTAGTGATCGGCCGTGACCAGATCCTTTGCGACGTAGGCCTGACCGGCGGGAATCGAGTACAACGGCGCCGACTCACCGGGCGGGTAGGCCGTCCCGTAGACCGGGATCGACGTGAGTCCGGCCTTCGGCGTGATCAGGGTGCCGCTCCCCGGGATCGTGGCGTGATGCGTCCCACGCGGATCGAACAGCCACGCCTTCTGGCCGCCGAACCAGATCGCGAGCCAGGAACCGCTGCGACCGGCGACGGCGTACTGCTCGCCGACCGACGCCTTGTCGCCCCAGTCCCACGCGAGGGTCGTCCCGACACCGTCGGGCTCCACACCCGCCGCGGCCAGGTACGGATCGGACACGAGCGGGCTGCTCGCGCTGGGCGCCGTGTGGAGGTAGACGAAGTTGGCCGGCTGCTTGGGACATGTGGCGGTGCCGTCGCCGCAACCGGTGACCGTCGGCTCGTTGTTCCGCCAGTTGGGCTTGATCGTGACGATCGGGTCCGTACCGGCGGTGCCGCTCGGCACGATCGGTGCGCCGACGAGCGACATGAAGTGCGCCCAGTTGAAGTACGTCCCGGGATCCCAGTGCATCCCGGCCTGGAGGGCACCTGAGGGCGCCGGCACTTGGTCGTGGCCGATGACGTGAGCACGGTCGAGGGGGAACCCGAAGCGCTTCGCCTGATAGCGCGTAAGCCGGGCGAGGGAGTGGTACAGCTTGTTCGTGAACCAATTCGCGCCGTCGAGCGCGAAGCCCTCGTTCTCGATCCCCACCGAGTGCGTGTTCACGTACCAGTTCCCGGCGTGCCAGGCGACATCGCGGGTGGGCACCATCTGCGTGACGAGCCCGTCCGAGGAACGGATCACGTAGTGGGCGCTCACGTAGGCATGCGAGTCCTGGAACTCCGCGAGCGTCGGGTTGTAGTCCTCCTCGGTGTCGTGGACGACGACGTAGCGGATCGCGAGGCCGTCGGCAGGACGGTTCGCCAGGTCGTAGTTGCCGTAGTCGAACGGACTGGCGCTGTTCTGCGCGTATGCGGCGGGCAGGAACTGGCAGTGGAGGCCCTGGGGGCACTCGACGCCGGTCGTCGTCGTGCCGTGCAGGTTCGATACGCGCGCGTTTCGGTTCTCGGCGTGGCCCCCGGCCTTGCCGGAGGGTGAGGCGGTCCGTCCGCCGGCAGCGGCGGCGCTCGAAGCGGTGAAGGCGAGAGCTGCGGCCGCCACGCCGACCATCACGCAACGAGTCCGTCTCATGGATGTCCCCCTTTCCTGGGCGATACATCGGCCCTATGCCCAGGTAGGGATGTCCTATGCGTCACCCCGCAGCGACCCGGCGATCCGACGGCAAACGGCAGGCGAGACGGCCGCGACGACGCGCGAACGCTGCTCGAGATCGAGTGGAGCAGCGCCGAACGGGTCAGCGACATCGAAGAGGTCGACCGCGAGCCCGAGCTCCCGGCAGAGGAGCTGCGCCGCGGCGATGTCGACGGAGCGCGCGGGTTTGAGCGAGCAGACCGCGTCGACTCGGCCGGCGGCGAGGTGGCAGAGCGAGAGGGCGAGCGAGCCCATGATCCGCAGCCGGTAGGCGAGCTCCGCGACCTTCGGTGCCTCCTGCGCGACGAGCGAGGTCCGCGTCGCCTCGAAGGACAGGATCTCGATCTCTTCCTTCGGCTTCAGCGTGCCGAGCGGCTCATCGTTCAGCCGGGCTCCCTCGCCCCGCAGCGCCGTCCACTCCTCGCGCGAGCCGAAGTCGTGGACGAAGCCGAAGACGACGTCGTCCATCGTCTCGCCCTCCGCGACGGCAATCGAGAGGGAGAAGAACGGGATCCCGCGCTTGGCATTGAGGGAGCCATCGATCGGGTCGACGACCACGAGCGGCAGCCCGTCCCCCACACGGCCGACCTCCTCGGAGACCACCGCCCCGGCAGCTTCGCGCACGCGTGCCAGGATGACCTCCTCCGCGGCCCGGTCGATCGCCGTCGTCTCGTCGCCGCCGAGACCCGCGCCGACGACCGGCTCGCGCTCGACCCGCGTCGGCAGCCGCTCGAGCACGGCGTCGACGTCCGCGGCGGCCGCCCGGCAGAGCTCCAGCCAATCAGTCAAGTGCCAGCATCAGCAGCCCGGAGGTGAGCTTCGGATAGAAGAACGTGCTCTTCTGCGGCATGACGTCACCGCGTCGCGCCACCGCCCAGACGTCCTCGATGCGGGTCGGCCGTAGCAGAAAGGCCGCCTCCGCCTCGCCACGATCCACGGTGGCGACCGCCTCCTCGCGGTGCGGCGTGTACGTGACGCCGGCCGGAGCGAACCGGTCGACCACCTCGGGATCGAGAAAGCCGTTGCCCGACAGCAGCTCGTAGCGTCCCCCGCCCCGGTAGAGCACCGGCCCGGGAAGGTGCTCTCGCGGAGGGTCGATCGGCGTTCCGGCGGCTCCGCCGGCGCTTTCGGCAACCCGGTGCGTGGGGAAGATGGTCAATCCCTCCTGGCCGGTGGGGACAACGACCGCAAGCAGCCAGGCGGACGCATCGGTGCCGTCCTCTTCGTGGAACGCGAGCGCCGTCTCGTAGCGGTGATGCCCGTCCGCGATGAGCAGCTGCGCGCCGGCGAGCTCCTGCACCAGCGCGTCGGAGAACTCCGGGTCGAGCCGCCAGAGCCGCGAGACGACTCCGCCCTCGTCCGCGACGAGGTCGGGCTCCCCGAGACCGTCGACGTCGACGGTGCCGTCCCAGAGGAAGAAGAGCGGCTCGAGCTGCGTGCGCGTGGCCCGGAGCAGCCGCAGCCGGCCCTCCTTCGGCCCCGCGTGCGTGCGCTCGTGTGGCAGAACGACGCGGTTCTCGTACGGCTCGAGGCTGAGCGCTGCCACCAACCCCTCCCGGCGCCGGGCGACGCCGTCGGGGCCCACGTACTTCTGCGCGAGCCACCAGCAGGCGGGCTCGGGCTCGCGGACGAGTACTCCGCGCTCCTGCCACTCCGAGAGGCTCGCGGCCGCCTCCTCGTCGGAGTCGGGCAGCGTCAGGTGGACGACGTTGTACGGGCTCTGTCGCCGGAGCTCTTCTCGCTGCTCCGGCGCGATGACGTCGTACGGCGGCGCGACGAGCGACTCGAGCGGGCCGCCGGCAGCCGGGTCGTAGCGGAGCGCGCGGAACGGCCGTACGACTGCCACGGCACTGACCGTACCAACCGGGCCGCTTCGCTACCGCCCTTCCGGCTCGTGCGCACGACGACGGGAGAGCTCCGGGTCCAGGCCCGACGGCTGAGCTGCAGCAGCTCGAGCGCGAACGAGGCGAGCAGCCCCAGCGCGACCACCACGAAGCGCGTCACCACCACCACGGTGCGCAACACCACGCGGGCGCTCCAGCGCAGGCGCACGCTCAGGTTCCTCCTCCGGTCGGGGTCGATTCGACGGCGGCGGTCGACGACGAGGAGCTTCTCCTGCGGAACGACGGCGATGACCGCCGACGTGGGCACCCGGCGGACCTGCCGGTGGCCGGTGCGCACCTCGAGGTGCGACGGGTCGTGCGGGTCGGCGTCCGCGACGATCCGCTCCACCGTCCCCCGCCCGCCGCCTGCGAGCGTGAACCCCACGCAGTTGGCCAGCCAGTAGCGAGTGACGGGGCTGGAGGCATCGAAACGCCGGCTCTGGCGCAATGCAACCGCCATCCACGCCCCGGTACCCCGTTACCCGGCCGTGCGAAACTCCCTCTCGTGACGACCATCGCCGAGCTCGAGGAAAACCGCACGGTGGAGGGGATCTACGCCGTCGCGCGCAAGGAGCGGCTGCGCACCCGGAACGGCTCGAGCTACCTCGCGCTCGAGCTCGTCGACTCCAGCGGGCGGATCGGTGCCCGCGTGTGGAACGACGTCGACATGCTCGACGGAAGGTTCGAGCCGGGCGATGCGATACGGGTGCTCGGTCGCGTAGAGCGGTTCCGGAACGAGCTCCAGGTCGAGGTGCGGACGCTCGAGCCGGCCGAGGGTGTCGACCCGGCGGGCCTGACGCCGGGCTTGCGCAGGGACGCCGACGAGCTGGAGGGCTTCGTCGAGTTCCTCGTCGGAGAGGTGCACGACGACACGCTCCGCGGCGTCGTCACGCGGGCGCTTGCGGACGCGCCTCTGCGGGCATATCCCGCGACGCCGGACGGCCACCACTCGTACGCCGGCGGCCTCCTCGAGCACACGGTCGGAGTCGCGACGCTCTGCCGTGAGCTCACCCAGATCCATCCCCGGCTACGCGCCGACCTCCTGCTTGCCGCCGCTCTCGTCCACGACGTCGGCCGGACGCGCGAGCTCGGCGGGCCACCCGTCTTCGCTGCGACCGAGGAGGGGCGGCTGCTCGGCCACGTCCACCTCGGGCTCCGTCTGCTCGAGGGGATCGGCGCGCCCGCCGAGCTCCTTCATGCGGTCTCGTGCCACCACGACCTCCGCGCCGCCCGCACCGCGGAGGCGGCCGTTCTCTACCACGCGAACCAGCTCGACGCCGTCGCGGCGACCCGCCCCGTGCCCGATTGATCGGCGTCGCACTCGCGCTGGCCGCGAGCCTTTCCTGGGGAGTCGCCGACTTCTGCGGCGGGATCGGGAGCCGCCGCGTGCAGCTCCTCTGGGCGCTGCTCATGTCGCAGTTCTTCGGGCTCGTCCTGGTCGCGATCATGGCGCTCGCCACGCAGTCACACGCGCCCGAGGGCGCGGAGCTCGCCTGGGGAGTGTTCGCCGGCGTCGCGGGCGGGGTGGGGCTGGGCGCGTTCTACCGCGCGCTCGCGGTCGGCTCGATGGGCATCGTCGGACCGATCTCGACGACCGGCGTGATCGTGCCGGTCGCGTACGGGCTCGCGCGCGGCGAGCACCCTTCCGTCCTGCAGGGAATCGGCATCGTGGTCGCCGTCGGCGGCGTCGTGGCCGCCTCGCTGGAGCCGCTGCCGGAAGGAGCCGGCCGCAAGCTCGCCACCGGCGCCGGCCTTGCGCTGGTAGCGGCCCTCGGCTTCGGCTGGACTCTGATCGGCCTCAACCGCGTCTCGCACGCCGGCGTCGTCTGGGGAACGCTGACGCTGCGGCTCACGCTCGTCCCGCTCCTGTGCGTCGCGGCTCTGGTCGTCCGGCCCTCCACGGCCGGGCTGCGGCCGGCGCTGCCGATCCTCGTCGCAGGCGGTCTCTTCGACGCCGGGGCGAACCTGCTCTACGGCGGCTCGGCCACGCGCGGGCTGATCAGCGTCGTGTCCGTGCTCGCCTCGCTGTACCCGGTGGTTCTCGTCGTGCTCGCGCGCGTACTCCTCTCAGAGCGGATCTCGCGCCCTCAGCTCACCGGGGTCGCGGTGACGCTGGCCGGCGTCGCGCTCATTTCGGCAGGCTAGAGATCCGCTGCTCGATCACTGCGCGCAGCTCGCGCACCTCCTCGAGACAGAGGCCGACGGGGTCGGGGAGGTTCCACTGCGCGGTGTCGACCACGAGGTCGTCCGGCCCCGGCTCCTCGAGCCGCGGCGGCAGCGGGACTTCGAGCTCTTCGATCGCCTCGACCACCGCCTCCTCGGGCGGCGGCCCCACGAACGCTCCGCGACGAAGCGCGGCCGCGAGCGGGCCGTGCGTTCCGACGAAGACGACACGCGTCATGCTCCGAGCGTATGCCGCAGCTCGTGAACAATGTCGGACACGAGCTGCGGCGGCCGGCGCCCCTCAGACGTTGAAGCGGATGTTGAGAACGTCGCCGTCCTCGACGACGTAGGTCTTGCCCTCGAGCCGCTGCTTGCCCGCCCGCGCTGCCTCCGCGTGGCCGCCCGCCTCGACGAGGTCGTCCCAGCGCACGACCTCGCAGCGGATGAAGCCGCGGGCGATGTCGGAATGGATCGTCTCGGCGGCGTCGATCGCGGTCTCGCCCCGCCGGAGCGGCCAGGCGCGCGTCTCCTTCTCGCCCGCAGTGAAGAAGGTGATGAGGTCGAGCGTCTCCGCGAGCCTGCGCACGACCTCGCCGAGCGCCGACTCGTCGGTGCCGCGGAACTCTGCCGCTTCCTCGGGCGACAACTCCGCAAGCTCGGCCTCGAGCTGGAGATCGATGCCGTCGCTGCCGTTGACGAGCTCGAGCAGAGGCTTCGTGGTGAGCGGCTCGAGCTCGGGCGGGAGCTCGCCCTCCCACTCCGCGAGGGTTTGGCCGGCGTCGAGGTGCGCGAGCAGCCGCTCGAGCTCCGCCGCCTCGGCCTTGAGTCGCGCGTCTCCGGATTTCGCCTGCTTCCCGACCCGCTCGAGCCTGCGCTCGACGTGGTCGCGGTCGGCGACGAGGAGCTCGAGCTTCAGCGTTTCGAGGTCGTCCGCGGGAACGCGCGTGCCGGAGAACCCGTCGAGCACGACGAGGAGCGCGTCCACCTGCCGCAGGTTGCCGAGCAGCTGGGGTCCGGTACCCGGAACGTCGACGACCCGCACGGCCGCCGGCGTGACCTTCCGGGCGCCGACGGTCGCGGCGAGCCGGTCGAGCCGCACATCCGGGATCTGCGCCATGCCGACGTGCTCCTTGCCGGAGCCATGCGTCTCCGCGCGGGTCAGCGCGCGAAAGAGCGTCGTCTTGCCCGAGCTCGGCAGCCCGACGATCCCGACCTCCAGCGCCACGCGCGGAGGCTACTGCTGCGCGATCTGCTTCTGCAGGGAGACGAGCGCGCGATGCTGGAGCGACTTGATCGCTCCCTCGGTCTTGTCGAGGATCGCCGCCACCTCTGCATTCGGGAGGTTGAAGACGAACTTGAGGGTGAGGACCTGCTGCTGCTCCGGCGAGAGATGGTCGATCAGCTTGAGCATCGACTCACGGCCGATCGTCCGCATCGCGACAAGCTCGGCCGACGGCTCCTCCTCGCCCGGGGGCTCGGGGACTTCCTCCTCCGGCTGCCAGCGCCGGCGCGCGCGGAAGTGATCCATCGCGAGGTTGTGGGCGATCCGGAACAGCCAGGCCGAGAACGGCGCAGACTGCCACTTGAAGCTGCCGATCTTCTCGAGCATCTTCAGGAACGTCTGCGTCGTGAGGTCCTCGGCGTCGTGCCGGTTGCCGACGCTGACGTGGAGGTAGCTGTAGATCCGGTCGAAGTGGATCAGGTACAGCTCTTCGAGCGCGTCGCGGTCGCCCTGCTGGCCGCGGGCGACGAGCTCGCGCACGTGCTCGGTCGACTCGCGTGCGGCAACACGCTCGGTGGGAGAAGCCATTCCCCCGTCGTTTCCCCGAGACACCATCTGCGCTAACCCGGCTAGCCCGAGCCGAATCCGACCCGTCCGGCGCGGACGATCCGCTTGTAGTACGCGACCTGGGCGACGACCACGTGCAGCGGGCCGTCCTCGGTCTCCAGCACGACTACGGGCTTGCCGGCCCCCGTAGAGCCGAGCGCCGACTCGAGCTCGTCCGCCGAGTGGGCCTCGACGAAGCTGCCGACGATCTGGCCGCCGACGAAGCCGAGCTCGATCCGCACGCGCTCGTCAGCCAACTGCCACCACTTCCGAGAGCACGCCGTGGACGGAATCGGGATGGACGAAGGCGACCTCCAGACCGAACATCCCCCGCCGGGGCGTCTCGTCGATCAGCTCGGCGCCGGCTTGCGAGAGCTGCGCGAGGGTGGCGGGGAGGTCGTCGACCTCGTACGCGACGTGGTGCATCCCGGGCCCGCGCTTCGCGAGAAAGCGGCCGACCGGTGTGTCCTCGTCGAGCGCGCCCAGCAGCTCGAGCCGGCTGTCTCCGACGCGGATGGACGCTGCCTCGACTCCCTGCTCCTCGACCCGCGACCGCTGCTCGAGCCGAGCACCGAACAGCCGCTCGTACGTATCGAGTGCGCCGTCGAGGTCGGCGACGGCCAGACCGACGTGATGCACGGAACGCGGGGTCTCCACGTGGGCGATGGTATTTGAAAGACTCGCGGCGACGTGCGCGCCCTCGTCCTCACTCTGGTCCTGACGGCCTTACTCGTGGCGGGTTGCGGCAGCAGCGGCAAGTCCGGCAAGTCGAACGGCGAGGAGTCGAAGCCGGCCGCGCGCGTGCTTGCGGATGCGAAAGCGGCCGCGACGAGCGCGAGCTCGGCCCATGTCTCGGGCAGCATCCGGTCGGAGGGGACGCCGATCACGCTCGACCTGTCGACGGTTCGCGGCAAGGGCGCCAAGGGCTCGATGTCCACGAGCGGGCTCAAGTTCGACCTCGTCCGCATCGGTGACACGCTCTACATCCGCGGCAGCGACGAGTTCCTCAAGCACTTCGCCGGCGGCGACGTCGCCCAGCTCCTGCACGACAAGTGGCTGAAGGCCTCCGCGACCCAGGGACGCCTCAAGTCGCTCGCCCCGCTCACGAGCCTCGGCGCTCTCTTCGAAGGGGTCAGCGCCCACCACGGCAAGCTCGTCAACGACGGCAAGAAGACCTACAAGGGCGAGGAGGTCGTGGTCGTCCGGGACACCTCCGACAACAGCAAGCTCTACGTCGCCGCAACGGGGAAGCCGTATCCCGTGGCGATCGTCGGGGCCAAGAAGGGCGAGTCCGGGACGATCACCTTCGGCGACTGGAACAAGAGCGTGTCGCTTACGGCGCCGGACGGCGCGATCGACATCTCGCAGTTCGGCGGCTAGTCGCAGCTAGGTCGGGAGCTCGCCGGGCTCGCTCGCGACGACGCGCGGCACGCCCACGGTCTCGGACGCACGGGACTCGGGCTCGACGTCCGAGACGAGCGCCTGGAGCTCGTCGCGGACGAGCGTCTCCTTCTCGAGCAGCGCGGCCGCGACCCGGTCGAGCGGGGCGCGGTGCTTGCGCAGCAGCCGCACCGCCTCCTCGTAGGCGCCGTCGGTCAGATGCGCCTGCTCCTCGTCGCGCAGCCGCTTCGTCGACTCCGAGAGCGCGTAGTTGTCGGCGCGCATCGTGCGCGAGGAGACCGTGTCGGACATGCCCCACTCGAACACCATCGAGCGGGCGATCTCGGTGACCTTCTCGAGGTCGTTCGCAGCGCCGTTCGTGACGCGTCCGAAGACGACCTCCTCCGCCGCACGACCCGCGAGAGCGACGATCATCCGGTCGACGAGCTCCTCCTTCGTGTGGAGATAGCGATCCTCCTCGGGAAGGTAGAAGGCGTAGCCGAGCGCGTTGCCGCGCGAGACGATCGTGACCTTCTGCAGCTCCATCACCGAGCCCATCAGGTGGGCCATGAGAGCGTGTCCGCCCTCGTGGTAGGCGAGGATCCGCCGTTCCTTCTCGGTCAGCATCTTGCGCTGCTGCAGGCCGGCCACGACACGCTCGAGTGCCCAGTCGAAGTCCGCCTGCGTGATCGCCGACGCGCCGCGGCGCCCGGCCTTGATCGCCGCTTCGTTGCAGATGTTCGCGAGCTCGGCGCCGGTCAGGCCCGACGTCTGCCGCGCAACCTGTGACAGATCGACCTCGCTGAGGTTGAGCGGCTTGCCGCGGGTGTGCACGCGGAGGATGGCCTCCCGCCCGGAGAGGTCCGGCGGCGGGACGAGCAGCTGACGATCGAAGCGGCCCGGGCGCAGCAGCGCGGGATCGAGATCCTGGATCCGGTTCGAGGCGCCCATCACGACGACCTGCCTCGCGTTCTCGAAGCCGTCGAGCTCGACGAGCAACTGGTTCAGGGTCTGATCCTGCTCGCGGTTGAAGCCGTGGCCGGAGCGCTGCGCGCCGACCGCGTCGAGCTCGTCGATGAAGACGATCGCGGGAGCATTCCTACGCGCCTCGTTGAAGAGCTTGCGGATGCGGGCCGCGCCGAGCCCGGCGAACATCTCCACGAACGACGAGGCCGAGGCGCTGTAGAAATTCGCACCCGACTCGTGCGCGACGGCCTTGGCGAGCAGCGTCTTCCCGGTCCCGGGCGGCCCGTAGAGGAGCAAACCTTTCGGGACTCGCGCGCCGAGCCGCTCGAAGCGCTTGGGGTCGCGCATGAACTCCACGACCTCCATCAGTTCGCCGCGCACCTCCTCGACGCCGGCGACGTCCGCCCAGCTCGTCGAGGTCTTCGCGCCCGTGACCATGCTCGCCGGCTTGACGCGCGGCATCATCCCGGCCGTCCGCCAGAGCAGCCAGGCCGTCAGCGCAATGACGACGAAGAACCCGAGCGGCAGCCAGGTCGTGGCGAAATCAGCCGCAGCATGGAACCAGTGACCCACCATTCTCAGCCTCTCATCGGCAGCAAGGCGCGCATCCCTTAGCCGAGTGAGGCAGCCGCTTCCTCAGCCGTGGTGAACCGGACCCCGGCTTCGCGCCAGTCGGCGGTGCAGATCGCCACTCGCGAGTCATCGACGCCCCGGGCCGCGTCCTCGACGAAGACGATGCGACGGCCGCGGCGGAGGAGCGCTCGGACGGCCGCGTCAGCGCAGATGTCGGTCGCGACGCCGAAGAGCAGGATCTCGTTCGGGTCGAGCGCGTCGAGCAGCGTCTCGGTGTTCGGGTTCGCGAAGGGGTCGTACTGCTTCTTCGGGATCAGGAACTCGCGGGGCCCATCGAGGAGGCGCCGAAGGACAGGCGCGGGAAGCGGGACGAGCGGCAGCGGCAACGGGTCGAGCTGCTTCGTCTCGGGAATCTTCTCCGCGCCGCGCGTACCGAGCAGGCAATGCGGCGGCCACGTGCTGTCGAAGTCCGGCTCCGCCGAGATCTCGGGGTCACTGAGCTCGTGCTGATCGCACGACGCGACGTGGATCACACCGGCCGCCCGAGCCGCCTCCACAAGCCGCCCCATCGCCGGCCGCGCGTCCTCCGCACCGGTGAAATAGAGCTTCCCGCCGGGTTCGATGAAGTCAACCTGCGTATCGACGTCCCAGAGGATCGCTCCACCCACGACCCGACTCTAGAAGACCTGTCTCGGTAACTGATACCGAGCCATGTCCTCGAGCGACACCGCTCCTTTTGAGCCTTGCGGAGAGCGTGGGCGTCCGCGACCCTGGGCAACGTGCCCTCGCCACCTCGCGACTGCGCGGCCGGCGTCCACCACATCTGGACGAACGCCACCGGGAACTGGGCGTACTTCGTGGATGACCGTGATCGCCGCGCGTGGATCACACTCCTCGAGCGAGTGGCCGATGCGCACGGCTGGACCGTGCTCGCCTTCTGCCAGATGACCACGCACGTCCACGCGATCGTCGATGTTCCCGACACGTCGCTACCGCATGGAATGCAGTATCTGAACCGGGAATACAGCAAGCGCTTCAATTTCCGACATGACCGGTCCGGACACTTTGTCCGCAAGCGGTTCGGCAGCCGACGAATCTCGAGTGGGCGCGATCTGGTCGGCGCGTATGCGTATGTCGTCCTGAATCCGGTGTGCGAGGGAATGTGCCCGACTGCCGAGGACTGGCGCTGGAGCAGCTACGCGACGACTCTCGGGCTAACGACGGACTTCCCGTTCGTCGACGCACATCTGGTGCTCGCGGAGCTCGGCGGCCCAGTCGACGGCCTCCAGACTCTCGTGGCAACGCGAGCTCCCCTCCTGGCCGGATCGGCCGTGTCTCGGTAACTGATACCGAGACAGGTCCTGTTCAGCCGAGGGCACGCAGAGCGGGCTCGAGACGTTGCCGTGCTGTGAGCACGCCTGCGAAGAGGTCGCCGTGGCGGCCGATGCGGTCGAGCACGACCTCCATCGTGAACTGACTCGCGTCGAGCGACTCGTCGACCTCCTCCCAGCGCAGAGGGGTCGACACCGGAGCGCCCGGGCGCGGCCGGACCGAGTAGACCGACGCGATCGTCTTCCCCTCGCCGTTCTGGTTCGCGTCGATCAGGACGCCTCGCCGCTTCGCCTTCGACCACTCCGTCGTCACGAGCCCGCGGTGGGTGCGCGCGAGCGCCCCGGCGACGATCTCGCAGAACTCGCGTGTCTGTGTATACGTGTACCGCCGCTCGACGGGCACGAGCACGTGCATGCCGTCAGCGCTGCTCGTCTTCGGGAACGACACGAGCCCGAGCGCATCGAGCGCCTGCTTGACGACGATGGCAACCTGCACCACCTCCGGAAAGCCCACGTCGGGCGACGGATCGAGGTCGAAGAGCACGAAGTCGGGACGATCGGGCTTGTCGACGCGCGAGTACCACGCGTTCATGTCGATGCATCCCATGTTCACCATCCAGGTCAGCGCGTCCTCGTCGTTCACGAGCGGCGCGTCGATCCAGCGCTTCTTCGGCGGCCGCTCGCGCGTCGAGACCTGGACGTGGAAGCGTGGTATCCACTCCGGCATGCCCTTCGGCGCGTCCTTCTGGAAGAACGCCTTGCCGAAGGCGCCGTCGGGGTAGCGACGCATCGTGAAGGGCCGGTTTTCGAGGTGTTGGACGAGTACAGGGGCAACTTGGCGGTAGTAGTCGATCAGGTCGCCCTTCGTGATCCGCCCAGCCGGGTCGTCGTCCGGCCAGAAGATCTTGTCGAGATTGGAGAGCTTGACCTTTCCCTCCTTCGCCTCGGCGGGACGCTCGCGCCGCACGTCCTCCGCCGGCTTGTCGTCGCGGAGCCCCTGGAAGGACGGCGCGCGCAGGTGCCCGTCGTGCGTCCACTCCGCGAACTCGACCTCGGCCACCAGCCTCGGCTCGACCCACACCACGTCGCCCTTCCGCACCTTCGGCATCTTCGGGACGACAGGGAAGGGCGGCTCGTCCCGCCGCAACGGCTCGAGCTTCTCGAGCAGCTCGCGAATCGTGCGTTCGGAGAAACCGGTGCCGACGTTCCCGACCCACTCCCACTCCTCGCCGCGATGGACACCGAGCACGAGGGCGCCGAAACTGCCGCTGCGCCGGCCCTGACCCTTCGTATAGCCGCAGATCACGAACTCCTGGCGGCCGTGCGTCTTGATCTTCAGCCAGTCCCGGCCACGGCCGCCCTCGGAGTAGCGCGACGTCGACCGCTTCGCCATGACCCCTTCGAGACCCAGCTCGTTCGCCGCCTCGAGCAGCGCCTCGCCGTCCTCGAAGGAGCCGGAGAGCTGCACGACCGGGTTCGGCGCGAGCAGCTTCTCGAGCCGCGTCCGCCGCTCGGTCAGCGGCAGGCCGACCAGCGGCTCGCCGTCGACCTCGAGCACGTCGAACACCTCGTACGCGAGCTGCGTGCTTCCCGTCTGCATTGCCGAGAAGCTCGCGCGACCGTCCTCGCCGAGCGCGACGACCTCGCCGTCCACGACTGCATCGGGCGTCCGCAGCGCCTGCACCAGCTCCTTCGCCACCGGCGCGAACCGCTGCGTCAGGTCGTTCCCGCGGCGGGAGATGAGCTTGGCTTCGCCGCCGCGGACGTAGCCGAGCGCCCGGTACCCGTCCCACTTCGGCTCGAACTGCCAGCCCTCTCCCCGAGGCAGCTCTTCCGTCAGCGTCGCGAGCATCGGCCGGTAGACGCGAGGAGTTCCGCTTCCGGCGCCGTCGTCGCGCTTGCGAAGGATGAGCCAGTTCTTCTCGTCGCCGGAGAGGTGCGCGGGGACGAGCGCCCACGTACCTT
>DATEPQ010000069.1:0-4584 GCA_035273125.1 Gaiellaceae bacterium | reverse complement strand
GGCGGGTTCTGGGCGCCGAGGAAGAACGCCGCCGCGACGAGGTACGGGACGGCGGTCACCGCGCCGCGGGTGAAGATCGCCGGCACGAACAGCACCGTCGTGAGCGCCGCCGCGACGGCCGGCGTCCAGATGCGGGCGTTCAGCAGCCCCCGTTTGAGCAGGTAGTCGCCGAGCGCGCCGCCGGCGAGCACGCCGGCCAGGGAGCCGATCCCGATCACCAGCAGGAGAGAGCTCGCGAGCGCCTGGTCGATGCCGTACTGGTCCCGGGAGAACTCGAGCCCGAACGTCTGCAGGCCGGCGAGGAAGTAGTAGCCGCACGCGCTCGCGGCGATGAGCACGAGGTTCGTGCGCACGCGCAGCACGTAGCCGGTGGCGCGCACGAGGTTCATGCGCCGGGCTTCGCCCGGCTGGACGACGAGCTCGGGGTCGGGCGTGAGACCCCGCTCCCGCGCGAGCCGCTGCGCGTCGGTCGTCTGCGCGTCCCCATCCTGTTCCTGGCCGAGCGCCTCGGGCGGGTGTCCGTGGTCGGAGGCGAGAACGCCGTTGCCACCGCGCTCCGGCTCGCGCAGCCGCCACACGACGACCGCGAGCACGAACGCGGGAAGCGCGAGGATGACGAAGGCGGCGCGCCAGGAGAGGGCCGCGATGTTGCCGGTCACCGCGAAGCCGACGCCGGCGCCGACGTACTCGCCGGCGAGGATCACGCCGTAGATCCGGCCGCGCTCCCAGCTCCCGAACCAGTCACCGACGAGCGAAGCGACCATCGGCCCGGCCGAGGCGGTTACCGCCCCGAGAAAGAGACGCGTCCACAGGAGCTCGGTGAAGTCCGACGCGGTGGCGCTCCAGAGCATCGCGATGCCCCAGGTCACGATCGTCACGCCGAGCACGCGGGTCCGGGTCACGCGGTCGGCCAGAACGCCGAAGGGCAGGGTGGCGACGGCGCCGACGAGGGAGCTGACCGCCACGAGCAGACCGATGTCGGTGTTCGTGATGTGCAGGCCGGACCGGAGCTCGGCCGCCGACGCGCCGACCGTCGCGGCATCGGCGCCGCTCAGCCCGAGAATCGCTGCGAGGATCACGATGACGCGGGTGCGCTCGGCCCCTCCGAGCGCGACCGTGAGCCGCCGCGCGGCGGCACTCGCCGCTGCCGACCCGAGGGCCGCTGCATCGGTGAGGACGCGTGCGGTCCGCGATTCCTCGGTGCTCACGCCCTCATGGTGGCAGGCGGATCCGCCTGGCTGCGGTCAGACGTCCCGGCGAACCAGCAGGACGGCCGCGATCACGATCGCGGCAGCGCAGTAGGCGGCGAAGACGAGGCCGCCCGTGAGCGGGGTGAGAGTGTGCGTGGCGTGATGCAGCGCGAAGATCTGCCGTCCCGCTTCACTGGGCAGGTACTGGCTGATGGCGTCGTTCCAGCTCGTAGGGAGGGTGAACATCAGCGGTGGAAGTACGAAGAAGATCGCCGCAAAGGCCGCGATCCCGCCGGCGGTGTTGCGCACGATCGCGCCGATCGCGAGCGCGAAGATTCCGACCAGCGTCACGTAGACCGCGCCCCCGATCACCGACCGGGCGACGCCCGCCTGGCTGAAAGAGATCTGGAGCTGCGGGATGTGCTGGAGAATCGCCTGGCTGGCGAAGAAGCTCACCAGCACGGCGGGCAGGATGAGCGCGAACGAGAGCACCGCGTAGTCGAGGAGCTTCGCCCAGAGCACGGGCAGCCGCCGCGGCACCGCGGTGAAGGTCGAACGGATGGAGCCGGTCGAATACTCGGCGCTGATCAGGAGCACGCCCAGCACGGCGATCGCGAGCTGGGCGACGTTGACGCCGGCGAGCGCGATGTCTAGCGGGTGGCGATCCGCGCGCTCGTGGGAGGACATCGAGGCCCAGTGCGAGCGGGTGACGAACGCGAAGATGACGGGGAACGCGATCGTGAGGAGGACGCCGGCGGCGAGCGACCACTTCGTCGACCGCACCGAGCGGAGCTTCGTCCACTCGGAGAGCAGGACGCGATGGAGGCGGACTCGCCCGGTGGCCTCGAGCCGCCGGGGCCGCACGCTCGGCGCGAGCACGCTCACGCTGCAGCCTCCTCCATCTCCGCGGCGAACTCGAGCTCGTCGCGCGTCAGGTTCATGAACGCCTCCTCGAGCGAGGCCTGTTGCTGCGTCAGCTCGTGAAGTGCGATTCCGGCGGCGGCCGCCGCCTCCCCGACCTGCTCCGCAGTCAGTCCGTGCACCTCGAGCGCACCGCGTTCCGCATCGGCGAACGTGACTCCAGGGGCGGCGAGCTCGGTCCGGAGTCGCCCGAGCTCGGGCGAGCGTACGACAACGACCTTCTGCGAGGCACGCGCTACGAAGTCGTCGACGCTCGTGTCGGCGATCAGCTTGCCGCGGCCGATCACGATCAGGTGGTCGGCGGTGAGCGCCATCTCGCTCATCAGGTGGGAGGAGACGAAGACCGTGCGGCCCTCGGCCGCGAGACCCTTGAGGAGATTGCGCACCCAGTGGATGCCCTCCGGGTCGAGGCCGTTGCCCGGCTCGTCGAGCATGACCGTCTTCGGGTCGCCCAGTAACGCCTGCGCAATGCCGAGGCGCTGTCCCATCCCGAGCGAGAACTGACCGCTCCGCTTACGCGCGACCTCGTGGAGACCGACGAGGTCGATGAGCTCCAAGACCCGCCGCTTCGAGACGCCGTGCGTCTGGGCAAGCCCGAGGAGATGGTGGTACGCCGACCGGCCCGTGTGGACAGATCGCGCTTCGAGCAGCGCTCCGACCTCGTGCAGCGGCGCAACGTGCTCGCGGTAATGGCGGCCGTTGACGATGACGTCGCCGCGGGTCGGTGCGTCGAGGCCCAGGATCAGACGCATCGTCGTGGACTTCCCGGATCCGTTCGGGCCGAGGAAGCCGGTCACGATCCCCGGTTGCACGGTGAAGCTGAGGCCGTCGACGGCACGCTTCTCGCCATAGTCCTTCGTCAGGTTCCGGGCCTCGATCATGACTCGAACGTAGTTGCGGCAGGTGAGCGTCGGGTGAGGATGCCCAGATGAGGGATCGGTGATGGTCGGCTTCTTCCTCAGTACGCACACGATCGACGAGTGGCTCTCGTCCTACGGCTATCTCGTCGTCTTCCTGCTCGTGATGATCGAGAGTGTCGGCGTGCCGGTGCCGGGCGAGACGGCGCTGATCGGCGCCGCGCTCTACGCCGGCTCGACGGGCAACCTCGAGATCGAGTGGGTGATCGCGGTTGCGATCGCCGGAGCGGTCCTCGGCGACAACATCGGCTTCTCGATCGGCCGCTACGGGGGCGCGAGGCTCCTCCTGCGCTACGGACACAAGATCCGGCTCCACGAGGGCCGGCTGAAGATCGGGATCTGGCTCTTCCGCCGCCACGGCGGCAAGGTCGTGTTCTGGGGCCGGTTCGTCTCGATCCTTCGCACCTGGGCGGCCTTCCTCGCCGGTGCGAACCACATGGAGTGGCCACGCTTCCTCTTCTTCAACGCAGCCGGCGGCATCGTCTGGGCGACGCTCTACGGCGTCGTCTACTACGTGTTCGGAGACGCCATCAGGAGCCTGAGCACCGCGATCGATATCGCGTTCGGCGTCGTGGGAGCCGTACTCGTCGTTGCGTTCGTGGTCTGGACGAGGCGGAAGGAGGACGAGTTGCAGCAGCGCGCCGAGCAGGAGATCGCGGGCTCCGTTGCCGAGGAGCTCGGTCAGGACGAGTCCGCCGCGTAAGCTGGACGCATGTTCCTGTTCAAGAAGTCCGAGATGGTGGCCCCGGAAGACGCGCTGCCCGGCCGCGACACGCCGATGCAGGTGCCCGAGCGCCACGAGGTACTGGGGACGCCGCTGCAGCCGCCGTTCCCGGAAGGAATGGAGCGGCTCGTGGTCGGGATGGGCTGCTTCTGGGGCGCCGAGCGCGTGTTCTGGCAGGCGGACGGCGTGTATACGACTGCGGTCGGCTACGCCGGCGGCTTCACGCCGAACCCGACGTACGAGGAGGTCTGCAGCGGCCGGACCGGCCACACCGAGGCGGTCCTCGTCGTCTTCGACCCGTCCGTCCTCTCGCTCGAAGGCGTCCTGCGCCTGTTCTGGGAGAGCCACGACCCGACGCAGGGGATGCGACAGGGGAACGACATGGGCACGCAGTACCGCTCGGCGATCTACTGGGCGCGGGAAGAAGACCGCGCGGCGGCGGAGTCGACGCGGGACATGTTCCAGGCCGAGCTCGAGCGCGCCGGCTACGGCGAGATCACGACCGAGATCGCGGAGGCCGGGCCGTTCTACTACGCCGAGGCGTACCACCAGCAGTACCTCGCCAAGAACCCGAACGGCTATTGCGGGCTCGGCGGAACCGGCGTTTCCTGCCCGGTCGGGCTCCCGACCTCCTAGCGTCCGAAACCGGCAGCGAGCGCTTGCCGTTCTCCTGTGAAAGCTCACAGGAGGCTCGACGATGGGAGATCGCACCCAGCGGTTGAAGGGGAAGGCGAACGAGGTCGCCGGTAAGGCGAAGGCCAACACCGGTTACTCGACAGGCAGCGGCAAGACCGAGGCCAAGGGCGTCGGCAAGGCGCTCAAGGGCAAGGCG
>DATEPQ010000068.1:0-6780 GCA_035273125.1 Gaiellaceae bacterium | reverse complement strand
CCGCGCCCGCGCACGCGAGGCTGCTGATCAACGAGTCGGTGATCCGGCCGGGAAACGACGCCGACGGAGCGAAGTGGCTCGACCTCCTGATGCTCGTCCTTGCCGGTGGCCGTGAGCGCGACGAGACGCAGTGGCGCTCTCTGCTCGCCTCGGCCGGCTTCGAGGTCGAGTCGCTCGACACCCCGATCATCGCCACATGCCGCTGACGGTCGGCACCGCGGGTCACATCGACCACGGGAAGACGGCGCTCGTCCAGGCCCTGACCGGCAAGAACACCGACCGGCTGCCCGAGGAGCACGCCCGCGGGATCTCGATCGACCTCGGGTACGCGCCGCTCGAGCTGCCGGACGGGACGAGCCTTTCGGTCGTCGACGTCCCCGGCCACGAGCGGTTCGTCCGCACCATGGTCGCAGGCGCGAGCGGCATCGACCTCTTCCTCCTCGTGATCGACGCCGGCGAGGGCGCCCGCCCGCAGACGCACGAGCACCTGGCGATCCTGCGACTGCTCGGGATCGAGCACGGAGTCGTGGCGTTGACGAAGACCGACGCGGTGGACGAGGACACGCTCGAGCTCGCGCGCGTCGAGGCGGAGGAGCTCGTCCCCGGCGCTCAGATCGTCGGCACCAGCGCGCGTACCGGCCTCGGTCTCGAAGAGCTGCGGGCGGCGCTGGCGCAGGCCGCGGCCGGAGTCGCGCGGCACGAGACCGAGGGGCCGGCGCTACTCCACGTCGACCGCGTCTTCACGCTGCGCGGGATCGGGACGGTGGCCACCGGCACGCTCTGGTCCGGGACGATCGGCGACGGCGACGAGCTGCGCCTCGAGCCCCGCGGTCGGGCGGTGCGGGTGCGGAGCGTGCAGGTGCACGACCGGCCGGTGGAGCGCGCCGAGGCGGGGCAACGCGTCGCGGTGTCGCTCCCCGGCGTGGAGCGCCGGGAGCTCCGCCGCGGGGACGTACTCGTCACGCCGGGAACGGTGCGGCCGAGCTTCCGGCTCGACGTGACCCTCGCGCCGCTGGGAGAGATCCCGCCCCGGGTCATGCTCCATCACGGGACCGCGGAGGCGTCCGCTCGGGTGGCGCGCGCCGGCGACCGCTTCGCCCAGCTGCGTCTCGCGCGACCCGTCGTCGCCGCGCGAGGCGACCGAGTCGTCCTGCGCGCGGGCACGACCGTCGGCGGCGGAGTGGTGCTCGATCCGGCGCCGCCGCGTCACTCCGATCTCGCCCGCTTCGAGGCACTCGAGCGCGGCGAGACGTTCGTCCATGCGCCAGTCGAGGTGAACGGCGAGTGGCGCTGGTCCGAGGCGTGGCTCGACGAGCTTCGCGCCGACCTCGAACGCGCGATCGACGCCGCGGATCCGCTCGACCCCGGCGTCGCGGTTCCCGCGGCGGACTGGGCGAGAGCCGTCGTGCCGCACCTGGGCCTGGAGCTGCGCGGCGCGAAGCTCTACCGGCCAGGAGCAGGGCCCGAGCTCGGAGACCGCGCGGCGGCGGCGGAGGCACTCACTGCGCAGCTCGGGGTCGAGCCGGTTCGCATCGAGGATCCCGCGCTCGCCCGCTATCTCGAGGAGCAGGGCCGCCTCGTGCGCGTCGGCGACGGCTTCGCGATCTCGCCGGCGGCGTACGAGCACGCGCGGGCCGTGCTCGCAGACGGGATCACGCTCGCCCGGTTTCGGGACGCCCTCGGCGTCGGGCGGAAGACGGCGCAGCTCTACCTCGAGCGCTTCGATGCGGACGGGGTGACGCGGCGCGTCGGAGATGAAAGAGTCCTGAGGCGAAAGCGATGAACGTCCCCGACCTGATCGAGCGCTACAACGCCGCCTGGAACGCGCAGGACCTCGACGCGATCGAGGCGCTCCACCATCCCGACATCGTGTTCCACAACCACACCGCCGACGAGCGGGCCGAGGGCGCCGCAGCGGTGCGCGAGCACATCGCGCAGATCTTCCGCAACAACCCGACGCTCCGCTTCACGACTCGGTCCCTCAAGGCCGGGGACGACTTCGCCGTCTGCGAGTGGACGGCGTCCACCGGCTCGAAGGAGTGGGACGGCGTGGACGTCTTCCCGGTCAGAGACGGGAAGATCGCGCGGAAGGACGTGTACTCGTCGTCGCATCGTCCGCGCGAGCGTGACCCCGGGTAGGATCGGCTCACGATGTCGGTGATTGCGCGGAACAACGTCGCGCTGTCGGGCCGGCAGGGCGCGCAGCCCATGATGTTCGCGCATGGGTTCGGCTGTGACCAGAACATGTGGCGTCACGTGGCGCCCGCGTTCGCCGGCGAGTACCGGATCGTCCTCTTCGACCACGTCGGCGCCGGCAAGTCCGATCTCTCCGCGTACGACCGTCGGAAGTACTCGACGCTGCAGGGCTACGCGGACGACATCCTCGAGATCTGCCGCGAGCTCGAGCTCCGGGACGTCGTCTTCGTCGGCCACTCGGTGAGCGCGATGATGGGAGTCCTCGCCGCGGCGCAGGAGCCGGAGCGATTCGCCAAGCTCGTTCTCGTGGGTCCGTCGCCTCGCTACATCGACGATGCCGACTACGTGGGCGGGTTCACGCGCGAGGACATCGACGGGCTTCTCGAGCAGCTGGACAGCAACTACCTCGGCTGGTCCCGGGCGCTCGCACCGACGATCATGGGCAGGCCCGACCGGCCCGAGCTCGGAGAGGAGCTGACGGACAGCTTCTGCCGCACCGACCCGGAGATCGCGAAGCACTTCGCGCGGGTCACGTTCCTGTCGGACAACCGCACCGACCTCGAGCGCACGACGACGCCGGCGCTCGTGCTCCAGTGCAGCGACGACGTGATCGCGCCGACCGCCGTCGGGGAGTACGTGCACAACCGCCTTCCCCACAGCCGCCTCGTCCTGATGAACGCGAAGGGGCACTGCCCGAATCTGAGCGCGCCGGACGAGACGATCGCCGCGATCCGTAGCTTCCTCTGAGGTGCGCGAAGACGTCGAGGCACTCCACGAGGACGCCGAGGCGCTCTACGAGGACGCTCCGGTCGCCTACGCCTCGACGGAGGTCGACGGCACGATCGTCAGAGCCAACCGCACGCTCGAGCGGTGGCTCGGAATCGACCGCGCCAGCCTGATCGGAACGACTCGCCTGCAGGATCTGCTCGCGCCGGGCGCCAGGATCTACTACGAGACGCACTACGCGCCGCTCCTCCAGATGCAGGGATCGGTGCGCGAGATCGCGGTCGAGCTCGTCCGCGGCGACGGGACGCGGCTTCCGGTGCTGATGAGCTCGTCGCTCGTCGCGGCACCCGACGGGGAGCCGGTGGCGGTCCGTACGACGTTCCTCGACGCGTCCGAACGACGGCGGTACGAGAAGGAGCTCCTGCGCGCCCGGCTCGACGCCGAGACGCGCGCCCGGTCGGCCGTCGCGCTCGGGCATGTTCATGACGGCGTCCTGCTGGTGGGCGACGACGGCCGGGTCGAGCTCATGAACGACGCCGCGGAGCGGATCCTCGGAGTCGATGCGAGCGAGGCAGTGGGGAATCCCGCTGCAGCGGTGATCGAGAGCTGGCACGAGATCGCCGGCGTCGCGGTCGCGCGCCACCCGGACTCCTCGGCGGCCCAGATCATCCCGGTGCGCCGTGCCGGAGACGAGCAGTGGCTGGCGGTGGCAGCCGTCGACGCCGGTGACGGCGTCGTCTACACGATCCGGGACACGACGGGCGAACGGAGGCTCGACCAGCTCCGCTCCGACCTGATCGCCACCGTCTCGCACGAGCTGCGCACGCCGCTGACCGGGGTCTACGGCGCAGCCGAGACGCTGCTGGGCCGCGACGACACCCTGACACCGGAGGCGCGGAAGGGGCTCCTCGCGGTACTCGTCGAGCAGTCGCGACGGCTCGTGCGGATCGTGGACGAGATCCTCCTCGCGACCCAGCTCGACGCCCGCGCGGTTTCGACGCAAGTCGAGACGTTCGACGTGCGCGAGGTGCTGGCGACGCTCGAGACGATCTCCGGCAGCCACCGCGTGCTGGTGACGACCCACGAGTCGATTTGCGTCCGTGCGGACCCGGACCGGTTGAGCCAGGTGGTCGGGAACCTCGTCGACAACGCGCTCAAGTACTCGACGGGCCCGATCCGGGTCGCGGTCGAGCGGCGCGAGCTGTCCGCCCGTATCACGGTCGCCGACGAGGGGCCGGGGATCCCGTCCGCGGAGCGCGAACGGATCTTCGAGAAGTTCGTCCGCCTCGACCCGGAGCAGCACCTCGGGGTGAGCGGCACCGGGCTCGGCCTGTACATCGCGCGCGAGCTCGTCGAACGGATGGACGGCCGGATAGGGCTACTCGGAGGCGCGGAGGGAGCGACGTTCTACATCGACCTCCCGCTCGCCCGCCCCTGACCGGATCTCCAGCCGCAGGAGATCGGGCCGGCTGTAGTGACCGACGGGGTCGAAGCGCTGTCGCTCGGCGAGCAGCCGCGCCGGATCGAGCTCCGCATACAGGATCGCCTCCTCGTCGTACAGCGGCCCCGCGAGGTACGAGCCGTCGGGCGCGAGGATCGCGCTGCCTCCGCGGCCGATCGTCCCCACTCCCTCGATCTCGTCGGCGAGCGGGAAGTCGTCGGGATACGAGGACTCCTGTTGGAAGTGCGCCGGCGCGACGACGTAGGCGCGGCTCTCGCGCGCAATGTGCACGAGCGTCTGCTGCCAGGCGTCGCTGTCGTCGGCGGTCGAGGCGACGTAGATCTCGACGCCCGACTCGTAGAGCGCGACCCGCGCGAGCGGCATGTAGTTCTCCCAGCAGATCAGGCCGCCGACGCGCCCGAAGCCGGTCTCGACGGCCTCGAGGCCGCGGCCGTCGCCCTGGCCCCAGACGAGCCGCTCGTGGTTGGTGGGCACGAGCTTGCGATGGTGGAGCGCGAGCTCACCGGCCGGCGAGTGGTAGAGGAGCGAGTTGTAGATCGTCCCCGGCCGTTCGGGCTCGACCTCGTTGACTCCGGTGACGATCCAGATGCCGAGCTCCTGCGCCGCCGCGCCGATCCGCCGCTCGGGCGGCGAGCCGACCCCGACCGACTGCTGGGCGAGACGCGCGAACGTCTCCTTCGCACCGGGCGTCTCCCAGCCTGCGAGTGCCTTCGCCCAGGCGGACGACGGATAGACCGGGACGAACGTCTCGGGGAAGACGACGAGCTCCGCTCCCTCCCCCGCCGCCTCGGCCGCGACCCGCTCGAGCTTGTCGAGCGTCGCCTCGCGGTCGAGCACGACAGGCTCGACCTGCACGCACGCGACCTTGACCGGACGCTCCATGCCCTGAGCCTACTCCCGCAGCCCGTGCCGGCTATGCCGACAGGAAGGACATGTCCAGCACGAACAGGGCCGGTGTCTGACACCAGCCGTGTCTGAAGGAGACGCAACACGGAGGGACAGGTCACAGCCAATTCTGAGGCGATGCCGTGCGCTTGCCGTCCCGGACGGACACGTCCGGTGTCTGACACCGGACGTGTCCGAAGCGGTCAGGGTGTCCGGCGGTTCTCGCCAAAACCGCCACCACCGGGAGTCTCGACTCGGACGACGTCGCCCGCGTGCAGCTGGCGCGTCAGCTTCGGGGGCTGCTCCTCACCGTTGACGAGGGTGCGGCCGCGCACGCCGTCCTCCCCGGCCGTCCGGCCCGGCGGCGCGTGTCGCCGTCGTTCTGCGAGGACCGAGAGCCTGCAGTCCTCGAGCACGCGCAACTCGCGCACCACCCCGTCGCCGCCTCGGTGGAGACCGGCTCCGCCCGAGCCCCGGCGCAGCTCCCAGCGCTCGATCCGGAGCGGGTATTCGAGCTCGATCGCCTCGGTCGGGGTAGCGAGCGTGTTCGACATCGCGACGTGGACGCCGCTCGGAGCGTCGGCCGTGGGGCAGGCGCCCTGACCGCCGCCGATCGTCTCGTAGTACGTGAAAGCGTCGTTCCCGAGGGCGACGTTGTTCATCGTCCCCTGTCCCGCTGCGGGCACCGGCATGAGCTCGCCGAGCGCGGCGAAGACGAGGTCGACGATCCGGGAGGAGGTCTCGGTGTTGCCGGCGACGACCGCCGCCGGGGAGCGCGCGTTGACGAGGCAGCCGCCCGGGGCCGTGACCGTGACGGGAGCAAAGGCACCGCCGGAGGCCGGCAGGTCCGGCTCGGTAAGGCAGCGGACGACGAAGTAGCACGCCGACTTCGTCACCGCGAGCGGGCAGTTCAGGTTGCCGTCGTACTGCGGGGCCGTCCCGGTGAAGTCGATCCCGATCGAGTCGCCTGCGATCTCGACCGTGCACCGGATCGGCAGGTCATCGTCCACCGCCTCGACGACGTCCTCCGCCTCGCCGCGGCCGTCCGGCAGCGCGGCGAGCGCGACGCGCACCATCCGCTCGGAGTAGGCGT
Source organism: Gaiellaceae bacterium (assembly GCA_035273125.1). Taxonomy (GTDB): domain Bacteria; phylum Actinomycetota; class Thermoleophilia; order Gaiellales; family Gaiellaceae; genus Palsa-739. The sequence goes on along the minus strand of DATEPQ010000068.1, from coordinate 418 downwards.
AGAGCTCGTCCATCGCCGCGGCGACGCGCTCGCGACCGCGCCGCGCGCACAGCTCCTCGAGCCGCCGCTCGGCGAGACGATGCGCGGCGAGCTGGGCGCGGAGGTCGCCCCGTCGCTCCTCGGGCTGCCGCGTGGCCTCGACGAAGCGCCCGAGCACCTCGTCGGTCAGGAGTTGCGGCGGCAGGATCACGCCCTCCTCCTGGAGCGTGCGAGAGAACGCGGGCAGGCTCGCCGGCTCGATCCCGCCGACGTCGGCGTGGTGCGCGCGCGAGACCGCGAGGCCGAGCGCGGTGCGCGAGACGAGAGTGACGTCGGGCAGGTGAGTGCCGCCGGTGTACGGATCGTTGAGGATCGCGACCTGGCTCGGCTCGAGCCCGAGCCGCATGACGGCGGCGACGGCGTCGGGCATCGCGCCGAG
>DATEPQ010000067.1:0-12526 GCA_035273125.1 Gaiellaceae bacterium | reverse complement strand
TTGAATGGCGGGCGGTCCGTGACGTCCTCGCCGCCCAGGGACACCCGGCCAGCCGTCGGCTCCTCGAAGCCGCCGATCATCCGCAACGTCGTCGTCTTGCCACAGCCCGACGGTCCGAGCAGGGCGAAGAAGTGGCCTCGGTCGATGTCGAGCGAGACGTCGTCGACCGCGACGACGTCGTCGAACTGCTTGGTCAGCCCGATCAGCCGGATGTCGTACTCGGGGCCGGAGCCGTTCTCGCCCGCGGGCTCCGTGACACCCGACGGGGCTGTCACGACACTCTCGTCCATGCCTCCTCCAGCACCTCGCCGAGGATCCCGGTCATCTCGTCGAACTCTGCCTGAGTTGCGACGAGCGGTGGGGAGATCTGCACGACCGGGTCACCGCGATCGTCGGCCCGGCAGATCAGACCGCGCTCGAAGAGGCGCGGCGACAGGAAGCCGCGCAGGAGCGTCTCGCATTCCTCGTCGGAGAAGGTCTGGCGCGTCTCCTTGTCCTTCACGAGCTCGAGAGCATAGAAGTAGCCCGTCCCGCGCACATCGCCGACGATCGGCAGGTCGAGCAGCTGCTCGAGCGTCGAGCGGAACGCATCCTCGTTCGAGAGGACGTGCTCCATGATCCGCTCCCGCTTCATGATCTCGATGTTCTTGAGCGCGATGGCGCTCATGACGGGATGCCCGCCGAAGGTGATCCCGTGCGTGTACATCGAGGAGGCGTCGAGGAACGGCTGCATCACGCGATCGGTGGCGACGACGGCGCCGATGGCCGCGTACGAGGAGGAGAGTCCCTTCGCGCACGTGACGATGTCCGGCCGGATGTCGTAACGCTCGGATGCGAACCAGTGGCCGACGCGGCCGAAGCCGGTGATCACCTCGTCGGCCGAGAGCAGGATGTCGTACCGGTCGCAGAGGTCGCGGACGCCCTTCCAGTAACCGGCCGGGGCGATGAACGAGCCGCCCGCGTTCTGGATCGGCTCCATGTGGACGAGGCAGACCGTCTCGGGCCCCATCTCCTGGATCGTCCGCTCGAGCTCGTCGAGCAGGAAGGCCGTGAACTCCTCCTCGGTCTCGTCGGGGGGGCGGTGGTAGCGGTTCGTGTTGCTCACGTGCCGCACCTCCGGCACGAGCGGCTTGAACGGCTCGCGCAGAGGCTCGACGCCGTTGAGCGAGAGAGCGCCGAAGGTCGTCCCGTGGTAGGCGATGTTGCGGGCGATCGCCTTGTACTTGTAGGAGGGAGGCGGACCGCCCTCCTGCCCGGGAACGCGCTCGCCGGGTTCCACGCCGATCGCCTCGGAGGCGCCGTCGCGAACCGCGAAGTACTGCCGCGCGAGCTTCCACGCCGACTCGACCGCCTCGGAGCCGCCCGAGACGAAGAAGACGCGGTTGAGGTCGCCCGGCGCGAGCGACGCGACCTCCGCCGCGAGCTCGATCGCGCGCGGGTGCGCGTACGTCCAGTTCGTGTAGAAGGGCAGCTCGCGCATCTGCTCGAGCGCGGCCTGCCCGATCTCCTCGCCGAAGCCGTAGCCCAGGTTGACCGAGAACAGCCCGGCCAGCGCGTCGAGATAGCGCTTGCCGTGGACGTCCTCGAGGTAGCAGCCGTCGCCGCGGACGATGATCGGCGGCTCGCCGCCTCCCATCTTCGTGAAGTGGAGCCAGAGGTGGTCGTTCGCCAGACGGCGGAGCTCGTCGGCGGAGGTCGCGCCCTGCGTGATGCTCATCTCGTCGTTTCCTCCTTTGGCATTCCACTCCCCCAGTCGTAGAGCTGCTTCCACATCTCCAGGTAGACGAAGGTCTCCGTCGAGACGACGTCCGGCAGCGCGCGCAGCCGGCTCGTCAGCTCGAGCAGGTGGCGCCGGTCGGTGGCGACGAGCTCGACGACGAGGTCGAACTGCCCTGCCGTGGCCACGACGTAGTCGGCCTCGGGCCACCGGGCGATCGCATCGGCCGCGTTCTCCGGCGAGCCCGACGTCTTCACGCCGACGAGCGCCTGCTCGTAGCCGAGCCCGAGAGGGTTCGTGACGGCGACGACCTGGAGGATCCCCTCCGCGGTCAGCCGCCCGTAGCGCGCTCGAACGGTCGCCTCCGAGACCCCGACCCGGGCGGCGATGGCGCGGAACGACTCGCGCCCGTTCGCCTGTAGAGCCTCGATGATCCGGCCGTCGAGCTCGTCGGTGCGGTGCGCCGGAGCGACGGGGCCCCGCTCCGGGCCACTCGGGGACAGTCGGAGCGGCTGGACGTCCTCACTGCGCATCGCGCGGCATTCCTACCACTCTGCCGCGCATTTCGCCAACTCGACCGCGCGGGAGCCGCGCTTCGCGCGACCTCGTCAGCAGAGCGCGCGGTGTGCGCGCTCGATCGCGCGCACGGTCGCCGAACCGGGATCCCGAAGTGCGGGCCCGTGACCCGTCGCCAGCAGCTGGGGCTCGAGCGCCCGCAGGATGCGGGCCGACTCGAGGTTCCGCTCCTTGTCCCAGGTCGCCATTGCCGCAATCGGGAAGGGAAGCGTGAAGTGGCTCGAGACGGCGACCCCGCCGAGCGTGGTGATCACGTCGCCGGCGAGCAGCGTACGGTCCCGCGTGTCGAGGAAGGCGACGTGCCCGGGAGTGTGGCCGGGTGCCCCGATCACCTCGAGGCTGCCGACCCGGTCGCCCGGCTCGAGCAGCACGTCGGGCTTCGTCTCGAGCTCCGGCCAGGAGCCGGGGAGCTTGTCCTCGACGATCTCCTCGCCCGCGTGGATGCGAGCGTCGAGCTCGGGCATCGCGACCTCGACAGCGCCGTTCAGCCGGCCGCGAAGCTCGTCGAGCGAGCCGACGTGGTCGCCGTGGCCGTGGGTGAGCGCGATGCGCCGGATCGGCGCGCCGGCCGCCTCTGCCGCCTCGATCAGCGCGTCGCCGCTCCGCGCGACGGTCGTATCGACCAGCGTGAAGCCGTCGTCCTCGCGCACGAGAAACGCGTTCACGAAGCGCAGCCGCGTGAGCTGGATGAGATTCGGAGTGAGTTGACGTACGCGCATGGCCGCCGTAACCTTGCCTCCCGTCCCCGGCGAGAGGAGGTTCGAAACAAATGATGCTTGCCCTTGTCGCCTCCTCGGTCTCCCTGACCTAGCGCCGGACGCTCCTTTCGAGAGGACGCGTGTCGGCGTCCATCTCGCGTGAAGGAGCTTTGCGTTGCCTGAATTCGATCCCGGCGCCGAAGGCGCCAGAACTTCCGGCCGGACGTCGCCGGCTTTGCCGGCGGCGTTTCCAGCCTTGAGCGAGCTCGGCTGGAACGACGAGCTCGCCGAAAACCTGGAGCCCGGTCTCGTGCCGGGCCGCGTCGCAGCCGTCCACCGGGGCGCCTTCGACGTCTGGACGGAGGCCGGTGCCGTCCGCACGCGCCTGCCCGGCCGGCTGATGCACGAGGGCCTCGACGTCGGCGCCGGGGACTGGGTCGGCCTCTCCGACGACTTGATCCGCGTCGTCCTGCCGCGCCGCAGCGCCATCGTGCGGAAGGCAGCCGGCCTGACCACGACCGCGCAGACGCTCGCCGCGAACGTCGACGTCGCGTTCGCCGTCTCCTCGCTCGGCCCCGACCTCGAGCCACGCCGGATCGAGCGCTACCTCGTCACGCTCTGGGAGAGCGGCGCGTCCCCCGAGATCGTGTTGACGAAGGCCGACCGTCTCGACGACCCGTGGCCGCTCGTCGCAGAGGTCGAGGCGGTCGCGCTCGGTGTCCCGGTGCACGTCGTCTCCGCCGTGAGCGGACAGGGCTGCGACGCCCTCCGCGCCCGGATCGGCGCCGGGATGACGGCCGTCTTGCTCGGCTCCTCCGGCGTCGGCAAGTCGACACTGGTGAATCGCTGGCTCGGCGAGGAGACGATGGCCACCAGGGAGACGCGCGAGGACGACGACGAGGGGCGCCACACCACGACGCACCGCCAGCTGCTCGTGCTGCCCGGCGGTGGGCTCGTGATCGACACGCCCGGCCTGCGCGAGCTGCAGCTCTGGGACGTCGACTCTGCCGCGCTCGACGCGACCTTCGCGGACGTCGAGGAGCTCGCCGCCGGGTGCCGCTTCGCCGACTGCACGCATTCGCACGAGCCCGAATGCGCCGTGCTCGCGGCCGTCGAGACCGGTGAGCTACCGCACGAGCGCCTGCAGAGCTGGCGCAAGCTCCAGCGCGAGCTGCGGGCAATAGCCCTGCGCCACGACGTCAGGCTGCGGAAGGAGGAGGGACGGAAGTGGCGGCTACAGGCACGCGAGGGCCGCGCCCGGGCCAGACATCGCTAGCTCTGCCACACTTCGGCGATGCTGCGAGGGCTGCTCCTCCTAGGGGCCACGCTCCCCGTCCTCGGCCTGGCCAGTGCCTCCACGCACGTCCGTAACGGTCGGATCGCCTTCGAGCACATCGGGGAGGCGGGCGCGGGTGAGATCTACAGCATGACTCCGCAGGCGACGAACCGTCGCCTCCTCACCCCGACCCGCAAGCAGAGCAGCCGCTCGCCGGAGTATTCGCCCCGCGGCCGCAGGATCGCCTACGTCGGCGGCTACGGGCAAGACGACCTCTGGACGATGCGGGCCGATGGCAGCCACCAGCGGCCGCTCACCCACACGAAGCACGTCGACGAGATCGATCCGGCCTGGTCTCCGGACGGAAAGGAGATCGTGTTCGCCGTAACGCGGCCGGCTCCGCTGCGGGGCATCTGGGCGATCGCCGTCGACGGAGCGCAGCGGCGACGGCTGACGACCGGGGCCGACTCCGATCCTTCCTGGTCACCGGACGGCAGCCAGATCGCATTCGATCGCTACGACGACCAAAGTGAGAGCTTCGGCATCTTCCTGATCCCGGCCGGCGGTGGGACACCGACCGACCTCAGCAGGGACGCGGGGATCTCGGACCTCCAGCCCGACTGGTCACCGGATGGGGGCCGGATCCTCTTCACGAGCGACCGCCCGACGACGTTCGAGCTCGACCTCTGGACGATGAATGCGGACGGCGGCGACGTGCGGCGCGTCACGAACACCCCGGAGCGCGACGAGCACGACGGTGTCTGGTCGCCCGATGGACGGTGGATCGCGTACGTCGGTGAGAGCAGCTCACACGGTGCGTCGAGCTACCAGCTCTACGTGAGCCGGCCGGACGGGTCGAGCCTCCGCAAGATCACCCGCGCGTGCGGCGACTGCGCGATCATCAACACCGATCCAACCTGGCAGCCGCTGCGTTAGGGCTTCGGAGCGGCGGCGGCGATCCCGGCCGGTGCGTCCGCGTGCTTCGACGCGAAGTTGTCGGCGAACATCTGCGCGAGCTCGCGCGCCTTGCGGTCGTACGCCTCGGGATCGGCCCAGGTCGAGCGCGGGTCGAGCAGCGACTCGTCGACACCCGGCGCGTGCACAGGCACCTCGAAGCCGAAGACGGGATCAGTTCGGAACTCGACGCCGCCCAGCTCTCCCGAGAGCACGGCGCCCAGTAGCGCGCGCGTCGCCTGAATCGGCATGCGGTGCCCCTCGCCGAACGGCCCGCCCGTCCAGCCGGTGTTGATCAGCCAGGCGCCCGCGCCGTGCTGCTCGAGCTTCTGACCGAGCAGCTTCGCGTAGACGGTGGGCGGCTGTGGGAGGAACGGCGCGCCGAAGCACGTGGAGAACGTCGGCTGCGGCTCGGTGACGCCGAGCTCCGTACCGGCGAGCTTGGACGTGTAGCCGGAGAGGAAGAAGAAGAGCGCCTGCTCGCGGCTGAGGCGCGCGATTGGAGGCAGGATCCCGAAGGCGTCGGCGGCGAGCAGGATCACCGACCGCGGATGGCCGGCGCGCTTCGCCGGCAGCGCGTTCGCGATCTGCTCGAGCTTGTACGCGGCACGCGTGTTCTCGGTCTTGGAGTCGTCGTCCATGTCGAGCCTGCCGCGCTCGTCGACGACCACGTTCTCGAGCACCGTGCCGAAGCTGTGCGCTGCCTTCCAGATCTCGGGCTCGGCCTCCGCCGAGAGGCGGATCGTCTTGGCGTAGCAGCCGCCCTCGAAGTTGAAGACGCCCTCGTCGCCCCAGCCGTGCTCGTCGTCGCCGATCAGCAACCGCTCGGGATCGGCCGAGAGCGTCGTCTTGCCCGTGCCGGAGAGGCCGAAGAAGACGGCGACGTCCTGCCCGTCCTGTGAGACGTTCGCCGAGCAGTGCATCGGCATGACTCCCTCGAGCGGCAAGCGGTCGTTCATCAGCGTGAAAACCGACTTCTTGATCTCGCCGCCGTAGAACGTGCCGCCGATCAGGATCTCCTTGCGCGTGGGATGCAGGCAGACGAAGACCTCCGAGCGCGTGCCGTCGTGTGCCGGGTCGGCCTCGACCTCGGGCTCGTGGAGCACGAGCACGTCGGGCTCGAAGCCGGCGAGCTCCGTCTCGGCGGGCTCGATGAACATCGTCTTCGCGAAGAGCGCGTGATACGGGTGCGTGGTCAGGACGCGCACCGCGAGCCTGTGCTTCGGGTCGGCGCCGCAGAAGGCGTCGATCACGTAGACGTCGTCCCGCTCCAGGCGCGCGACGACCTTCGCGCGCAGCCCGTCGAAGTGCTCCTCCGAGATCTCGGCGTTGACGTCCCCCCACCAGATCCGGTCCTCGGAGCCGGGCTCGTGCACGACGAACTTGTCCTTCGGCGAGCGACCTGTGAAGCGCCCGGTGTCGACGACCAGCGGTCCGTCCTCGGCGAGGACGCCCTCCCCGCTGTCGAGCGCGGCCGTGTAGAGCTGCGACGTCGTCGGGTTGCGGAGCACGCGCCCTCCGACGCGCAGCCCGTGGACGGCGAGGCTGTCTTCCGGCCGGTCGGTGATCGTCAACGTGCTCCTCCTCGTCGGTGGCGGTGCCGGTTCCGCATGGTAGTGGCCGTCCTTTGTCTCCTGCGCGATACGCCTATCCAAGAACGGCGAAGGCAGGCGTCTGGATGCTCGGTCTCAGCCGACGTCGGTCTCTCCGACGGCCCGCTGCCCGTCCGGATAAATGACGCGGACGTGGAGCACACCCTTGCGGTGGAGCGGGAGCTGCGCCTCGTACGAACCGTTTGCCACCGGCACCGAGGCGAGAACGTGCCACGGCCCGTGTCCGTACGCGCCTTCGACGGTCACGGTCCCAGCGGCGGAGAGCCGCCCGTGCAGGGTGAGGGTGGACCCGAGCGCCAGCCTTGCGGGCAGAGAGATCGTGCTGTCCTTCGCCGGGCTCGGAAGAGCCGGAAGGCGGAAGTGGAGAGCCGGAATCAGGGGGTGGCTCCGCGGCAGTTGGCCGAGGCCAAGAGCAACCAGGAGCGAGACGATGACCGCGGCAAAGGCGCGCGGGACGATTCCGATTCCCGGGGCGAACAGGCGCCCCTGTCCGGGCACCGTATAGCTTGGCCTGGCCCGGGGTGCAGATCCGCTCGAGCCGTAGAAGCTGCGACGTTCCTCATTCGTCCAGCGCGCGTAATCCCTGTCCCGCCAGCCCACAGACGGTGTTTCTAGGCCGCTATCGCGCTCCTGTCAACGCCGTGGGCCACCCTGCGGACTGCTCGCTGCCGACGAGCTCGTCGTAGAGCTCGTCGACGCGCTTGTGCAGTGCGAGGAAGGCGGCGCCGAGCTTCTCGGCCTCCTCGTCGTCGAGGCTTCCTGCGGCCATGCGGCGCACGGCCTGACGCTCGAGCAGCTCCCCCAGGATTTCGACCAGCATGAGGACGAGCTGCGCCAGGCCGCGCTGGAGCGAGTTCTCGTCCGCCTCGACGCGGGCCGGCAGAGCCGTGCGAGGACGCCGTCGCTCGCGACGCGGAAAGGCGAGGTCGTCGGCTCCCTCCGTCCCGACCGATGCCAGCAGGGCTTTCAGGCGCAGCGCGATCAGGTCGACGCCCGCGACGGAGATCGTCACGTCTCCGCCGGCGGCGACGCCCGTGTCGACGAGCGAGTCGAGCAGGTCGACGAGGCCGTCGCTCACGGCAGGCGTGCGAACGAATACGGCGGCCACGGGCCGGTGACCCGCAGCTCGTAGCCCTCGGCCTCGAGCTCGGCGACGGCGGCACCGAACTCGTCCTGCCTCGTCTTCGCGACGAGATACGCGTCTCCGGCCGCCTCCTCGCTCGCAGCCGCGAGGCGCTCGCGCAACCCTGGCTTCACGGTCGTCGCGAGCCGGGCGCCGAGGTACTCGGCCGCGTCGACTTCGGGGACGGTTCCGACGGGCTCGACGCTCCACTCCGCGGTGCCGCGCAGCCGCTCGAGCTCGGCGGAAAGCGCGTCTCGATGCAGTTCGAGCCAGTCGTCGAGCGCTGCGCGGTCCCGGAACGTCGTGCCGAACCGGAAGGGCACCACGGCTCCCTCCTCCAACGCGTCGACCAGGAGCTCGTTGTGGGTGCGCACGAGGCGCTCGAGCCGGGCCTCGTCGTCGAGATCGCCCGGAGCCAGGTCGAGCACGAGCGGCCGGACGCCGTCGCCCACGCCGACGAGAGCGACGAGCGGCCGTCCGCCGAGCCGCTCGCCGACGCGCCGCAGGAGGTCGTCGGCGAAGAGACGGCGCAGGGTCTCGGCGACGTCCGCGCGCGCATCGTCCTCCGCCTGCCGGATCAGGTCGCCGACGTCGAGCTCGCGCTCGGCGATGATCCGCGCGAGATCGTCGAGGGAGCTCACTTGCCGTTCCTCTCGATCATGCGCTCTAGTCTGTCGAGCCGTTTGCGGAGCTCGCGGTTCTCCTGCTCGAGCTGGTTGTCACGGGCGAGGGAGCTGAGCGCCGGGTCGTGCTCCCACCAGTCGATGCCCATCGAGCGGGCGGTGTCCGCCGAGGCGATCAGCAGACGCAGCTTCAGCGTCAGCAGCTCGATGTCGAGCAGGTTCACCTGGACGTCCCCGGCGATCACGATGCCCTTGTCGAGCACGCGCTCCAGGATGTCTGCCAGCGAGGCCGAGTTTCTCTGAGAGATGCTGCCACCGCTGCGCTCGAGCGCGCTCATTCGTCCTCCCCCTGCCGCTGGATCGGGTCGTACTGGTTGCGCGGATACCGGCGCACCCGCTTCGCGTCCGTGAGGTTGCCGTCGCCGTCGAGCGTCACCTCATAGGTTCCGAGCAGGCTGGTCGTGTCCGGGATGCGTGGCAGCTCGAGCAGCTCGAGCGTCACCGTCCAGCCGCCGCCGTTGTCCTCGGGGCGCCCGAATCCGGAGACCGACTCGACGGGCTTGCCGAAGAGCTCCTCCATCTGGCGGCGGGCGCGTCCGACGAGCTCCGGGGGTGACAGCTTCTTTCCGCTCTCAGCCATGGAGACGGTCGAGGAGCTCGCGCTCCACCTCTTCGTAGGTTTCCTCGTCGATCTCGCCCCGCTCGAGGGCGGCCTCGGCGTCCGCGAGCTCGGCGCGGATCCGCGCCGGGTCGTGGAGCTGGGCCTCGGCCTCGTCCACGACCTGCTCGAACACCCAGACGAGCCCGCGGGCGGGCGCAAGCGGAAGGGTGAGCAATCCGCCGATCAGTCCCATCACGCCACCGCCGGCATCTGCAGCCGGACGAAGCTGTACGGGGGCAGCGGTCCGACCAGCTTGAAGTGGAGCGGCGGGGACATGCGGGCTGCGAGCTGCTCGAGTTGCTTCTCGACTGCCGCCACGCCGCTGCGCTCGACGAGCAGAGCGGCGTTGAACGCACCGAACTCGCCGGCGGGCTCGCTCGTCAGCACCTCGAGAGCGAGCGGGCGGAGCTCGCCGAGCACGAGAGCCTGGTCGTGTGCGCGGCGGTCTGCCAACCCTTCCCCGACGGCTTCGCCGAGCGCGATTCCCGCCTCGACCGACGGCGCGGCGCGGTACGCCTCGCGGAGCGGCTCAAGGGCGGCCCCGACCTCGGCGAGGACCGACTCCTCGTACGTGCCCTTGAGCGTGAGCTCGCACGTGCCCTTGTGCCGCTCGAGCAGCTGCTCGATCTCGGGAAGGGCGAGCAACTCGAGCACCTCCTCCTCGCTCTCGAGCATGTAGCCGAAGCGCGCCGGCAGCACCACGGACTCCTCGTGCAGCTGCTCGACGACGTCGGCGTGCGCGAGCAGGTTGCGGCGCGTGGCCTCCACCGGCCCTTCGTCCAGCTCGGAGACCACGGCCGCCCGTCCCTCGCATTCGAGCAGGAAGATCCCTTCCTCCCTCAAGCGCTCCGGCACCTCGCGCGGGCGGGTGATGCCGTAGAGGTAGAACCTGCTCACCGATTACGGCTGCGGCTCCGCGAGCGGCTGCGGGAGTTGCCGTCGTCCTCGTCGTCGTCATCGTCGTCGCCGCCGCCCAGGCCGATCTTCTCCTTGATCGCATCCATACCGCCCTCGACGGCGCCCTTCGTCTTCGTCGAGGCGACCTCCTCGCCACCCTTCTCGAAGAGATCCGGGACGCTCCGGGAGTCGTCGACCTGTCGCAGGTCGAGCCGGTTGACGGCTTCGGCAAAGCGCAGATAGGTGTCGACGCTCGCGATCACGACGCGGAGGTCGACGGTCAACAGCTCGATGCCCACGAGCGATACGCGTACGTAGGCATCGATGACGAGACCTCGATCGAGCAGGATCTCGAGGACGTCGGCGAGACCGCTCGAGCGTGGTGCCCGAGTGATGTACCCCGCCGAAGATTCACGTTGCATCACGGCCACTTCGAAATCACCCTTTCCGGTTCGTTTCGGCCTGCTGCGGCCGTAGAGCGGAAATCCCCGACCCGGAAACTCCGCAAACCGCGCTTAATCTCCCTGATCCAGGCCGAGCTGGTTCACGAGATCGGGGTAGTCCCAGCTCGACCACTCCTCGGCGATGCGATCGCCGTCGAAGCGGAGAATCGCGATCCCGTCGATCTCCCCCTCTTTCCCGGTCTCCTCGTGGACGGCGTGCATGGTCGCGCGCACCGCGGCGCACCCGTTGTGCGAGATGATCTCGTGCAGGTCGTACTCGACCTCGGAGAATGCGTCCGCATGGCTCTCGACCACGGAGACCAGCTCGTCGGCGTCGCGGTCGTCGGTGCTGTCCAGCGTGCGGACGTGCGCCTGGTAGTCGTCGCTGACGAGGTCGCGCACGGCCTCCCCGTCGCCCTCGGACCAGGCGTCGAAGTACGCACGGACAGCGTCCTCGTGCCCGCCTCCGTGGGACCCGCGGAGGCGGCGCAGCAAGAGGAAAGTGGCCAGGGCGGCCGTGCCGAGGGCTAGTAGCAGGCGCTTCATCGATCGAGAGTGATGCGCTCCGGCGGCAGCAGGATCTCCTTCTCTCCGTCGAAGCATGCATCGAGATAGACGCGCACCGTCCGCTCCTGGGCGTCGACACCGGTGATGGTGCCGGCCGCGGACGCGCCCTTGCCGAGGAAGATCCCGAGCGTCGGCAGCCCCGAGAGATCGACGCGCACACGTGCGCCGGGCATGAACGGCGCAGCGCCGACGAACGCGACCGGCGCGGGACTCGGCCGCGGCGGCGGCGACCATTCGAGCTCGGCGCTCCAGTCGAGGTCGCTGTCCTCGACGTGCTCGGTGCGGCGCTGGCGCGGCTCGTCGTCGTCCTCGTCGTCCTCGTCCTCTTGGCGGCGGCTCGCCTGCGGCTCGTCCTGCTCGTCGCCCTCGTCGTCCTCGTCCGCTGCGTCGTCCTGTCCGCTCCGCTGCTGCTGGGAATCGGAGCGCTCCTCGTCCTCTTCCTCGTCGTCGTCGCGTACGGCCTCGACCGCCTTCTCGATCTCGTCCTTCGTCAGACGGCTCTCCACGGCCTGGACGAGCTCGTCCTTCGTGCGCGAGCCGAGCTTCTTGAGCAGGTCGTCTTTCGTCCCCTCGCTCTCGTCGTCGAGAAGCTTCGAGATCTCGTCCTTCTTCAGGCGAGAGCCCAGCAACTCGACGAGCTCTGCCTTCGTCGATGCCGAGCTCAGCTCTTCGACGAGATCCGACTTGGTTTCCGACGCCATGTGCGCGCTCCTTCGTCCGGGGTGCAGGGAATTTCCCCCGCCGGAGACAGCGCCAAACGGGGCGGTTAGCCGCTCGCCATCGCGACTTCGGCGGGCGCATCGTCCCGATGCCGCAGCAGCACCGCTGCGAAGAGGAGCCCGCCGAGCGTGAGCAGCGCCGGGAGGCCGACGAAGAACGGCCCGAGCGCGAGATGGCGCAGGAGATAGCCCGCCGCGATGAAGCCGAACGGCCCGGCCATCGTCGCGACCGTCATCACGGCCGTCATCACCTTCGGGCGCAGCGCCTCGGGGGTCCGCACGGTCAGGATCCCGATCACCGGCGCGTTGACGAGCGGCGTGAAGAATGCGAAGCCGCCGATGATCACGACCGCGGCGGGCCAGGGCGTCGCCGGGGAAAGCAGGAAGAGGGGCAGCGGCATGGCGACGATCGCGAGCGCCGCGAGCTTCAGCAGCGGCACCTTCTGCGTCACCTGCTGGGCGACGATCGCGCCGGCGAGCGCGCCGATCCCGAAGCCGGCGAAGAGGTAGCCGAGCACGTGTGCGTTGGCGTCGTAGCGGAAGAACGCGATCGCCTGGACGCCGAGGACGATGCCCTGCGCGACGAAGTTGATCACGCACGCGGCGATCATCATCGGCCCGAGCAGGGAGTCCCCGAGGAGGAACTTCAGGCCGGCGAA
>DATEPQ010000066.1:0-10631 GCA_035273125.1 Gaiellaceae bacterium | reverse complement strand
GGACTCGAGCTGGTCGTTGAGCTCGAGTGCCGCCTCGGCGAGTGCGTCCTGGATCCTTCTGCCGAGGGAGGACTCGATCGCGACCGAGAGGAGCTCGGCCGCGCGCGACGTGTTCTCGTCACCGAGAGCCGCCACGCGCACGAGGTCCTCCCGAAGCGCCTGGATGAGACCGTCGATCTGCATGGCTGCACTATGACATCACAATGATGTCTTTGTCAAGTCGAGTTGATGCCAAAGTGACGACGGCCCGCGTCAGCGGGCCGTCGGAAGTGCGGAAATGCAGGGCAAACGCTAGTACGCGCCGCAGCTACGGGCCGTATTCGGCCACGGCGAAAAGCCTCGCGTGCGCGCCGCGCGTACCGCGACCCAGATCTGCTCAAGCGCGCTCCAGTGATCCGCCGTGCCCTTGTGGCGGAGGAGCCAACCGCCGTAGGTCTGCTGGAACGAGAGATCCATCTGGAGGCCGCCCCAGTAGGGGCTGCCCGGATCCGCCCAGCTGCCCTCGTAGCGATGGATGCAGAGCCAGGTCCGCAGATAGGGCGGATGCTTGGCCCGCCACCAGGCCCGGTGTGCGCGATGTCGCCAACGCCGTTCGATCCGCCGGAGCCTCTCCAGCGACCGGCTGGCCAACCTCCGCGAGTTGCCGCCCGGCGGGCGACCCCGGATCACCGTCAGCCAGTGCCGCGTATCCCTGCGGAAACGGCGGATGTGGCGTCGCCAGCGCGCTGCCGTTCTCAGCTCCCATGGCGAGGGCCCTTGGCGGGCCTCCGTCGTGGTGGTGGTCGTCGTCGTCGTCCCCGTGGTGAGGGCCGAGCTTGGTTCGCTGTCTTGTGAAGCCGCGGCCGCAGCCGCCGCAGTGGTTAGGCCCAGGAACGCGAGCAGGAGCCCGCAGGCCAGGATGGAGCGCCGCAATACGTTTACCTCCCGTATCGATGCAAGTCGGAGGCCGAGCGGGCGGGAAGAACGCCCCAGCTCTTCGGCCGGACGTCGGTGGCTTCGCCGCCGACGTTTCAGCCTCGAGCCGAGCACCGCTCGGCGCGGCTTATGCGATCGTTGAAGCGAGGGTAGCTACAGACGGCACGTTAGTGCTCTGTAAAGACAACGCTTGTGACTCAATTGGAAGCTATTTTCGGGCGAATAGCCGTCAGAATGTTCGCGGGAGCGACGAATCCTGCGTAAAGCAGTACCGCCCCGACCGCGATGCCCACGGCGCTGCCTGCGGCGCCGAGGCCGGCCAGCCCGCTTCCGGCCGCTGCCGTTGCGATGCCGGCGATGATGAGGGCGTTTCCCAACGGCCGGCGCCGGACGGAGCGCAGGGCTACGCCGACGACCGCGAGCGTCCCCACGATGTTCGCCGCGATCGCCAGTAGCCGCGCCGGGAGAAAGGCGAGGTGGTCCTGCGCCGGCGGGATCCCGTGGGCCGCGAAGGCGCCGTGCACCGGCACCGCGAGCGCGATGCCGACGGCGAGCCCGAGGTAGACGAGTGCCACCGACCCTGCGCGGCGGCGGCCCGCGAGCAGCAGCGACCCCGCGCCGAGCAGCGGCGCGGTGAGCAGCGCCCCGGCCGCGTAGTAGACGCGGAAGGTGCGCTCATCCCAGCCCGCGGCCTCGCCCCAGGCGATCGCGGCGGCCGCGACCGCGTACGCGGCGAGCCCGGCCGACCAGGCGAGCAGCTCCGGCCGTCCGCTGCTCCGATAGCGCGTCGCCAGCAGCCCGGCGAGCCGGAAGGCGAGGAGCGCGGCGGCAAAGGCGACGAGCGCATCCACGGCAGCAGACTAGAACGCTACGCTCGGCCGATGGCGACGAAGCGCTACCTGTTCACCCCCGGCCCGACGCCCGTGCCCCCCGAGGTTTTGGCTGCCATCGGTGCGCCGGTGATCCACCATCGCGCCCCCGAGTTCCTGCCGATCTACGAGCGCGTGCTCGCCCGTCTCCGCGAGGTCTGCAGGACGGAGAGCGACGTCCTGCTCTTCGGAGCCTCGGGAACCGGCGCCTTCGAGTCGGCCGTCGCGAATCTCGTCTCGCCGGGCGAGCGGCATCTCGTGGTCTCGGCAGGGAGCTTCGGCGAGCGGTGGGTCGCGATGACGACCGCCTTCGGCGCCGACGTGGATGTGCTCCGCTACGCCTGGGGCGAGACGCCGGACCCCGACGACCTCCGGGCGCGCCTCCGCGAGCGGGAGGTGAAGGCTGTCTGGTTCGTGCAGTCCGAGACCTCCACCGGCGTCGTCGCCGACGTCAATGCGCTCGCGGCGGCCGCGAAGGACGCGGGCGCGCTGGTCGTCGTCGACGCGGTCTCGAGCCTCGGCGCGGTCCCCTGCGAGACCGACGCGTGGGGCCTCGACGTCGTCGTCTCCGGTTCGCAGAAGGCGCTCATGTCCCCACCGGGGCTCGGCCTTGTCGCCCTCTCCGAGGCGGCGCTCGGCGCGACGGGATCCTCGCCGCGCTTCTACTTCGACTGGGAGCGGACGCGCAAGGGGCAGCAGACTCTCGACGCGCCGGTCACGCTGCCGGTCTCCCTCGTCGCGGGGCTCGACGTCGCGCTCGACCTCCTGCTCGAAGAGGGGCTGGAGGCTGCCTTCGACCGGCACACTCGCCTCGGCCGCGCCGCCCGCGCGGGCGTGAAGGCGCTCGGGCTCGAGCTCTTCTCGCCGGACGAGGACCGAAGCGCCGTCGTGACCGCGGTGCGCGCTCCCGCCGGGATCGACTCCGGCGACGTCATCCGCGGCGTCCGCGACCGTTTCGGGATCACGATCGCGAACGGGCAGGGCGAGCTGAAGGGGAAGATCTTCCGCCTCGGTCACATCGGCTGGTTCGACGTCTTCGACATCACGACGCAGATCGGAGCCGTCGAGCTCGTGCTCGCCGACCTCGGCGCGGACATCGAGCGCGGCGTCGCCGTCACCGCTGCGCTGGAGGCCTTCAGCGCAGAGCCCTCCCGCACGTGACTCAGCGCGTCCTCGTCCGCGAGGCGATCTCGGAGGCGGGCGTCGACCTCCTCCGTTCGCGCTTCGAGGTGGACGTCGACGCGGAGAGCGCGCTCGACGAGATCATCGGCGGCTACGACGCGATCGTCGTCCGCTCCGCCACGAAGCTGACGGCCGACACGATCGAGCGCGCCGAGCGCCTGAAGGTGATCGGCCGAGCCGGGGTCGGCGTCGACAACGTCGACGTCGACGCGGCGACGCGACGGGGGATCATCGTCGCGAACGCGCCGGAGTCGACGGTCGTCTCCGCCGCCGAGCACACGATCGGCCTGCTCGTGGCGCTCGCCCGCAACATCCCGCAGGCGCACGCCGCGCTGAAGCAGGGCCGCTGGGAGCGGAGCGCCTACGGGGGGATCGAGCTCGCCGGGAAGACGCTCGGCGTCCTCGGCTTCGGGCGGATCGGCCAGCAGGTGGCCCGCCGCGCGCTCGGGCTCGGGATGCGCGTCGTCGCCTACGACCCCTACGTCACGGCGGAGCGCTTCCGCGAGCTCGGCGCCGAGCAGGTCGGCTCGCCGGAGGACGTGTACGCGGCTGCGGACTTCCTCACGCTGCACCTGCCGCTGACGCCGGAGACGCGCGCGTCGGTCGACGCCACCGCCTTCGAGGCGATGCGCCAGGGCGTGCGGATCGTCAACGCTGCGCGCGGCCCGCTGCTCGACGAGGGCGCACTGCTGGAGGCGCTTCGTTCCGGCAAGGTCGCGGGCGCGGCTCTGGACGTCTTCGGCGACGAGCCGTACTCGGGCCCGCTGCTCGAGCTCGACAACGTCGTCGTCACGCCACATCTGGCGGCCTCGACCGGCGAGGCGCAGGATCGCGCGGGCGTGATCGTCGCCGAGCAGGTGGCCGCGGCGCTCGAGGGCGGCCTGGTCTCGAACGCCGTCAACATCCCGGTGATCGGGGCCGACGACCTCGAGGTGCTCGGACCGTACGTGCCACTCGCGTCGCGGCTCGGGCGCATCGCGATGGACCTCGCGGAGTCGGCGCCCGAGGAGATCGTGATCACGGTCTACGGCGCCCTGGCCGACTACGACGCGCGCTTGCTCACGGTGGCGGTCCTCAACGGCGCCTTCCAGGGTCGCGCCGACCGGCCGGTGAACTACGTCAACGCTCCCCTCATCGCAGCCGAGCGCGGCATCGCGGTGCGCGAAGAGCGCTCGCGGTCGGCGCGCGACTACACGAACCTCGTCCGCGTCGAGCTGCGCAGCGGCGATACCCGATTCCGTGTCGCCGGCACGACGATCGGCAGCGACCACCGGCCGTGGCTCGTCAACGTCCTCGGCTTCGAGATCGAGCTTGAGCTCGCGCCGCTCTTCGTCCTCTGTCTCTACGACGACGTGCCCGGCGTGGTCGGTCGCGTGGGGACGCTGTTCGGGGAGGCCGGCATCAACATCGCCGGCATGACCGTCTCGCGCAGCCGGCGTGGCGGTAAGGCGCTCATGGCGCTCACGGTCGACTCGACACCCTCGCCCGAGCTCGTCGAGCGGTTGCGCGAGAGCGAGGGCTTCGACGAGGCCCGCGTGCTCGAGCTCGGCCCTGTTGCGGCCTAGCGGCTAGGACTCGGTCGGCGCGGGCCGCGGGTTGAGCCGGATCACCGTCCGCCGCACCACTTCGTGGAATTTCTCGACCACGCGGAAGCGACCCCGGTCCGACACCACTCGCTCGATGTCGTCCTGCTCGTGTCCCGGCACCAGGAGAAAGGTCGTCGGATCTTCGCGCACCCCTTCGTACTCGGCGAGGCTCGCGGTGACGCGGTGTGTGCAGTTCGCGTCGGCGCATTCGCAGACGAAGTCGGTTTCCTCGGCGTCGAACCGCTCCGCGCTCTCGGCTATTCGCTCGTTGACGTCCCGGAAGAGCGCTTCGGTCGTAGCACGGCGCTCGTGCTCGTTCACGTCGTCTCCCTTCGACTGTGTTCGTCTCCCACCCGGAAAACGAGCGTCGGCCCGCCTCGGTTGCGCGGGCGGTACGTTGCGCGGATGGAGCGCTGGCCGGAGCCGGTCGGTCGGGTCGCCGAGGTGCTGAAGCGCGCCGGGATCGACGCGCGGGTGGAGGAGTTCCCCGAGGGCACGCCGACCGCGGGCGCCGCGGCCAAGGCAGTCGGCGCCTCCCGCGCGCAGATCGTCAAGTCGCTCGTGTTCGTGTGCGACGGCCGCCCGACGCTGGTGCTCGTCCCCGGCGACAGGCGCGCAGACGAGAACAAGGTTGCTCGGGCCGCGGGCACGCGCTATGCACGTGTCGCGCGTCCCGACGAGGTCCAGGCTGCGACGGGCTTCGAGCCCGGCGGCGTCGCGCCCTTTCCGGCGTCCGGCGTCGCCCAGGTGCTGATGGCCGCGGAGCTCCTCGCGCACGAACGAGTCTGGGTCGGGGCCGGCTCCGAGCGCCACATGGCCGGCCTGTCGCCGCTCGATCTCCTGCGGCTCACGAAAGCCCGCACTGCCGAGCTGAGCTAGGGCCGCCGCCGGCTGCCGGGTACGATTCCGGGTGCCAGCACCCGACCGAAGGGACGAGCCGCAGATGCGCGAGACGAAGAAGATCTGGATGAACGGCGAGCTGGTCGACTGGGCGGACGCGACGGTCCACATCGGCACTCACGGCCTGCACTACGGCTCGGGCGTCTTCGAGGGGATCCGTGCCTACGAGACCGATCGCGGCACCTCCGTCTTCCGCCTCACCGACCACCTCGAGCGGCTGCACCGGTCGGCGCAGCTGCTCTACATGGACCTGCCGTACTCGGTCGAGGAACTGAAGACGGCGGCGTGGGACCTCGTCGCCGTGAACGAGCTTCCCTCCTGCTATCTCCGGCCGATTGCCTTCGTGGGCTACGGCGAGCTCGGCGTCTCCTCGGTGGGGAATCCCGTGGACGTCGCGATCATGTCGTGGCCGTGGGGCGCGTATCTCGGCGAGGAGGGCCAGCGCAACGGGATCCGCGCCAAGGTCTCGAGCTGGCAGCGCGTCGGGCCGAACGTGATCCCGCACGTCGCGAAGGCCACGGGCGTCTACCTCAACTCCATGTTGGCGGTGGGCGAGGCGAATCGCGCCGGCTACGACGAGGCCATCCTGATGACGGCCGACGGGTACGTGGCCGACGGCTCCGGGGAGAGCATCTTCCTCGTCCGTGACGGCGTCATCTACACGCCCGACCTCGCCGCCTCGATCCTCGTGGGTATCACCCGCGACACCGTGATTCAGGTCGCCCAGGATCTCGGCCACCGCGTCGTCGAGAAGCCGATCATCCGCACCGACCTCTACCTCGCCGACGAGGTGTTCATGGTCGGGACGGCTGCCGAGGTCACGCCGATCCGCGAGATCGACGACCAGCCGATCGGACCGCCCGGACCGGTCACCCGGGAGATCCAGGAGGCGTACCTCGACACCGTGCACGGCCGCAGCGAGCGCTGGAGCCAGTGGCTCGAGTTCGCCCCGGCGGCAAATCACGCCCCGAGCGCCGCTGGAAGCGGCGCGGTGTCAAGGCCGGGCGCCGCCGGCTCGGCCGGCGGCGCTTCCAGCCCTCAACAGGCGTGAAGCAGCAGGTGGAGCCGGTCCCGCTGTCGGGGCCGTATCTCGGCGAGCGGGAGGAGGAGCTCGTGCTCGAGGTGCTGCGCTCGGGCCGGCTCTCGCTCGGCCCGACGATCGACCGCTTCGAGGAGCTCGTCGCCGAACGCGTAGGCGCTCCCTACGCGGCTGCCGTCTCCTCCGGCACCACGGGCCTGCACCTGCTCTGCATCGCAGCCGGCATCGGTGCGGGCGACGAGGTGATCACGTCCCCGTACACCTTCGCAGCGAGCGCGAACTGCTTCCTCTACGAAGGCGGGATCCCGGTCTTCGCCGACATCGACGACCGCACGCTCAACCTCGACCCGGCCGCGGTCGAGGCGGCGGTCACCGAGCGCACGAAGGCGATCGTCGCGGTCGACATCTACGGCTACCCGTGCGAGCTCGACGAGCTGCGGGCCGTCGCGGACCGTCATGGCCTGGCGCTCATAGACGACTCCTGCGAGGCGTTCGGGGCCGAGTACCGCGGGGCGCCGCTCGGCTCGCACGGCACCTCGAGCGTCTTCGCGTTCTACCCGAACAAGCAGCTCACGACCGGCGAGGGCGGGATGATCGTGACGCACTCGGAGGAGGAGTGGCACCTGATCCGCTCGCTCCGCAACCAGGGCCGGCCCGAGCCCGGCGGGTGGCTGGAGCACGTGCGGCTCGGCTTCAACTACCGGCTCAGCGACATCGCGGCGGCGCTCGGGATCGGACAGCTCCAGCGGCTCGACGAGATCCTCGCGCGCCGCTCCGGGGCCGCGAGCCGCTACACCGAGCTGCTCGGTTCGGTCGAGGGGCTCGAGCTGCCGGCCGCCGACGACGCCGACCACCGGCGCTCCTGGTTCGTCTACGTCGTCCTCTTCCCGGACACCGCGGCGCGCGAGCGCGTCGTCGCTGCCTTCGAGCGGGAGGGCATCGGCTACAACCGCTACCTCCCGTCGCTCCATCTGCAGCCTTATCTGCAGGAGCGGTTCGGCTTCGAGGAGGGGCTCTGCCCGGTCGCGGAGCACGTGAGCTCACGGTCGCTCGCACTGCCCTTCTTCACGGGGATCGAGACGGCCGCGCAGGAGCGCGTCGCCGAAGTTCTCGCCTCGGCGCTGTGAACCTCCAGAGCCTCGACCGGGCCGAACCGTTCGCGACGAAGGACGGCTCGACGATCCGCGAGTTGCACCACACCGAGGCGCAGAGCCTGGCCGAGGCCACCCTCGAGCCCGACCAGGCGACGGAGCGCCACTACCACGGGCGAACCGAGGAGATCTACCTCGTGACGAAGGGCTCCGGCTCGCTCGAGGTGGACGGCGAGACCCGCCGGGTTCGTCCCGGCGACGCGATCCTCATTCCACCCGGCGCGTGGCACACGCTCGAGAACGACGGGACGAGCGAGCTCACGATTCTGTGCATGTGCTCCCCGCCGTACTCGCACGAGGACACGTTCTTTGAGTGATGCGATGATCCGCGCATGAGCGACGGCGGCGCGCGGATGGTCTTCCTCGGGTTCGGCAAGTGGGCGCGCGCGGACCGGATCTACGCGCTCGAGCCGATCACGGGCGACGAGCGAGGGGGCGGGCGTCGCACGCGCGTCTGGGTCGAGGGCATCGTCGAGCCGATCCTCGCGGGCCGCACGGAGCGCACGATCCTGCACGACATGGGCCAGGACGCGGCGGCCACCACGATCGTGCTGGATGACGCACTCGATCTTGCGGAGCGCGTCGCGAAGGCGGTCGACGAGGGCTCGTTCGACGTCCGCGACCTGGGCCGCCGCGCCCGCCGCGTGCTCGAGAAGACCGCGAAGCCGGCCGAACCCGAACAGCTCTTCTGAACACGCCGGCGGTGGCGGGGGAGCGGCTGACGCGCGGGTTCTTCGCGCGCACGGTGCACGAGGTGGCGCCCGAGCTGATCGGCGCGACCCTGCTGGTCGACGGCGTGGGGGGCATGATCGTCGAGGTCGAGGCGTACGACCAGGACGACCCCGCGAGTCACGGCTTCCGCGGGCTGACGGCTCGAACCGCGTCGATGTTCGGGCCGCCCGGCCACGCCTACGTGTATCGCTCCTACGGCATCCACTGGTGCCTCAATCTCGTCTGTGCCGAGGAAGGACGCTCGGAAGCCGCGCTCGTGCGGGCGCTCCAGCCGACGGCCGGGCTGGACGCGATGCGCGAGCGACGCGGGCTCGACGCGGAGCGTGCGCTCTGCTCGGGCCCGGGCAAGCTCTGCCAGGCGCTCGGGATCACGCGTGCCCTCGACGGGCTGGCGCTCGACGATCCTCCGTTCGAGCTCCGCGCGCGAGACGTCGAGCCGCCGCTGGCGGTGGGCCGGAGGATCGGCATCACCCGCGCGGTCGAGCAGCCCTGGCGCTACGGACTTGCCGGCTCGCCCTTCCTCTCGCGGCGCTTCTAGACTCGCCGGCATGGGAATCGCCGAGCTCACGCGGAACGCCGTCGACGTCCTGCCGCAGGGTGGGCTCGAGGCGAAGCTGAAGCTCGGCCGGCCGCTGCGGGTCAAGCTCGGTATCGACGTCACCTCGCCCGACATCCACCTCGGGCGGGGGATCCCGTTGCAGCGGATGCGCGCCTTCCAGGACGAGGGCCACAAGGCCGTGTTCATCGTGGGCGACTACACGACCCGGATCGGCGATCCGTCCGGCCGCTCGAGCGAGCGCCCCATCCTCTCGGATGAAGAGATCGACGCCAACGCGCAGGTCTATCTCGACCAGGCCAAGACGATCCTGCGCGACGATCCCGAGCTGCTCGAGGTGCGGTACAACGGCGAGTGGCTGTCGACGCTCGGCTACGCGGACGTCGTCCGTCTCGGCCGCATCGTCACCGTCGCCCGCATGCTCGAGCGCGACGACTTCGACAAGCGCTACCGCGCCGGCGAGCCGATCTCGGTCTCGGAGCTCCTCTACCCGCTCATGCAGGCGTACGACTCGGTCGCGGTCAAGGCCGACGTCGAGCTCGGGGGCACCGACCAGCTCTACAACCTGCTCGCCGGGCGCGACGTGATGCAGGCGTTCGGCCTCGAGCCGCAGGTCGTGCTCACGACGCCGCTCCTGCTCTCGTGGGACGGCGAGAAGATGAGCTCGTCGGTCGGCAACAACGTCCCGCTCACCGCGGCGCCCGAGGAGATGTTCGGGCGCACGATGCGGATCCCCGACTCGCAGCTCGAGGAGTGGTGGACACTCGTCGCGGAGCAGCCCGTTCCGCCGGGCGAGCCGATGGAGGCCAAGCTCGCGCTCGCGCGGTGGATCGTGGCGCGGTCACACGGGGAGGAGGCGGCGCGGGCCGCCGAGGAGCATTTCGACCGCGTCATCCGACACGGCGAGGCTCCCGAGAAGGTGCCGGGGCTCGCTCTGCCGGCGGGCGATCCCGTGCACCTCCCTGCGGTGCTGGCCGACGCGTTCGCGCTCTCCACGAGCGAGGCCCGCCGCCTGATCGGGCAAGGGGGCGTGAAGCTCGACGGCGAATCGGTGAGCGAGCTCGACCTGCCGCGCGACCGGCTCGCGGGAGCCGTGCTCCAGGCCGGCAAGCGGCGCTTCGTTCGGCTCAACGAAGCCACTTGACGGGGGCTTCGACCCTGCTACACTTCCCCGGCTGCCCGAGAGGGCGGTGTAACAAAGTCCCTGCAATCGAGCGAAAACGGAGCGTCTTAGGAGGATTCCCCGCAAGAGGAAACCCGCAAGTCCTAAGGCCTCTGGCGCGAGTCGGGGCCTTTTTTGCGCCGTCCCGACGGCTCGGTCCTTGAAAACTCAACAGCGTGCGTTTACGTCGAGAGGCTGGTCCGGCTTCGGCCGGAGCAGTCGATCAACCCTGTCTCCACCCCTCGGGGTGGGACTTTGAGCTCAAGCTCAAGGTGACAAAGTCTGGTCGGCTTTTTGCCGGCCAACACTTCTTCACGGAGAGTTTGATCCTGGCTCAGGACGAACGCTGGCGGCGCGCTTAATACATGCAAGTCGAGCGAGAACCATGGCTTCGGCCATGGGGACAGCGGCGAACGGGTGAGTAACACGTGGGTAATCAACCCCCGACACCGGGATAGCCCGGGGAAACCCGGATTAATACCGGATGCCCCATCCGGCTCTCGAGCCGGCTGGAAAAGGGTAGCTTCGGCCTCCGGTCG
>DATEPQ010000065.1:0-2602 GCA_035273125.1 Gaiellaceae bacterium | reverse complement strand
CTCGTCGTCAAGGGTCGCGTCGACCACAAGCAGCAGGGCGAGACGAAGCTCGTCGCGCTCGAGGTCGCGGCGTTCGAGGCGGTGCCGGAGCGGCGGGAGGTGCGGCTGAAGGTGGACGCGCGCAGCGCCCCGGCCGGCGTGATCCGCGAGCTCGCCGGCGTGGTGCGCGACTTCCCGGGCGAGGCGCCCGTCTACGTCGATCTCGTCACGTCGCTCGGGTCGAAGCTGCTCGAGCTGGGCCCCGAGTACCGGGTCGACCCCCAGCCGGACTTCTTCGCGTCCGTGCGGCACCTCCTCGGCGCCGCGTCCGTCCAATAGTCCCGCGGAAATCCCCCCGGAGGGGGAGATCCATCCGCCGCGGATTCCCGAAAGTGTGAACGGATAGAGCGGATGGATACTGCGGCCTACGACATTGTCGAGACGGAGAGCGAGCGCGTCGAGCGCTGGCGCACCGCCGAGCTCATGCGCGTGGGCTTCGCGGGCGACGACGCAGTGGCGCTTGCGGCGCGGACGGACGTCGACCTGCACGAGGCGATCGAGCTCGTGCAGCGCGGCTGCCCGACCGAGCTCGCCGTCCGGATCCTCGGTTGACCTGACGGTCAGCCGTCGGGCCGGGCACAATTCGTGCTCGTGACCGCGGTCGTCCTCGGCTACATCCCCTCGCCCTCCGACGGCACGTTCAGCCTCGGGCCGCTCACGCTCCACATGTACGGCGTGATGCTGCTGCTCGGCATCGCCGCCTGCATCTGGCTGACCGGGCGTCGCTGGGTGAGCTGGGGAGGCGACTGGGATCTCATCTTCCGCGTCGCGCTCTGGGGCGTGATCGCCGGAGTGGTGGGCGCGCGCCTCTACCACGACATCACGAGCTGGAACCAGGATCCGACGATCCACGCGCACTGGTGGGGATTCGCCGCCGTCTGGGACGGGGGACTGGGCATCTGGGGCGCCATCCCGTTCGGCGTACTCGCCGGTGCCTTCGTCGTGCGCCGCTCCGGCAACAGCGTCACGCTGATGATGGACGCGGTCGCGCCCGGGCTCCTGCTCGCCCAGGGCATCGGCCGCTGGGGCAACTACTGGAACCAGGAGCTGTACGGCCGGCCGACGAGCCTGCCGTGGGGCCTGAAGATCGACCCCGAGCACCAGAGCGGGATCCTGGCGCGCTATCAGGGCCGGGCCGCGTACCAGCCGACGTTCCTCTACGAGTTCGTCTGGGACCTGATCGGAGTCGGCTTCCTCCTCTGGGTCGACCGGCGCTTCACGATCCGGCGGCCGGCGCTCTTCGCGCTCTACGTCGCGTGGTACACGACCTTCCGCACGTTCGAGGAGATCCTGCGGATCGACCCGTCCAACCACTTCCTGCACATGCGGATCAACTTCTGGGTCTCGCTCGTGGTCTGGATCCTCTCGGTCGGCTTCTTCGTCTGGTGGCAGTTCTTCCACCACCCCGCCGAGAAGCAGGCGGCAAGGCCGCGCGCGATCCCGACCGGCCCTCGCATGGCGGTCCCCAAGGGCCGCGTCCGGTAACGCCGCTAGCGTCCGCCGGGTGATCGTCCGGGAGCTCGAGCTGGACCTCGACGCGTTCGAGGGACCCTTCGACCTGCTGCTCGCTCTCGTGCTCAAGGAGGAGCTCGATCTGCGGGACGTCGACCTCGCGGGCATCGTCACGGCGTTCCTCGAGCGGCTTGCCGAACGGGAGGAGCTCGACCTCGAGGCCTGCGGCGAGTTCCTCGTCCTGATCGCGGCGCTGCTGGAGCTCAAGGCGCGGGCGCTGTTCCCGGACGAGGCGGCCGAGTTCGCGGAGCTCGAGCCGGAGGAGGCGGCCGAGGAGCTGGCGCGGCGGCTCGCCGAGTACCGGCGCGCGAAGGAAGCCGCGGGCTGGCTGCGCGAGCGGCTTGCCGCCGAAGGGGATCGCTACTTCCGCCTCGGGCCGGCGCCGCTGGCTCCGAAGGTCGAGGTGCCGGTCGCCCCGCAGGATCCCGCGAAGCTCGGCGAGGTACTGCGTCTGCTCGCGCAGGAGCCGCCGCAGGTCTCGCTCTCGCACATGGCCCTCCGCTTTCCGCCCGTGTCGCAGTTCCTCGAGCGCTTCCGGTCGCTGCTGCGGCGGCGCGCGCGCTTCGACTTCGACGCCGAGGTGGGGGGGACGACGCGGCTCGAGCAGGCCTCGGCCTTCCTCGCCGTGCTCGAGCTCCGGCGCGCGGGAGAGCTCGCAATCGAGCAGGCCGCGCCGTTCGCGCCGATCCGCGTCAGCCGCGTCAGCCGCGCGGCGCAGGAGAACACGGACCAACAGGAAAGGACCGCAGAATGGACCGTCCGCTCCGCCTGATTCCCACAGATCCCCTGGACGCCCTCGCGCGCACGCTGGAGGCGCTGCTCGTCGTTGCGTCCTCGCCGCTCCCGGTCGAGGAGCTCGCCGCCGCGGCCGACGATGATCCGGAGCGGGTCGAGGAGGCGCTGCGGCTCGTCGGTGAGCGTTTCGCGGAGGGGCGGAGCGGGATCGTGCTCGAGCACGTCGCCGGCGGGTGGGCGTTCCGTGCGGCGCGTGAGGAGGCCGCCGCGTGCGCCCGTCTGTTCGAGCGGCCCGCCCAGCGCAACCTTTCCCAGG
>DATEPQ010000064.1:0-16742 GCA_035273125.1 Gaiellaceae bacterium | reverse complement strand
GCGGCGAGACGAGGGCGATCAGCCCGATCAGCCCCCAGGTGGTCGGATCCTCGAAGAAGTCGTTGTAGGCGAGGGAGTGGACGAAGATGGCGAGCAGCGCCAGCCCCGCGGCGAGCGCCAGCCGCCCGAAGGTCTCGTGGTTGATCCGGCGGTACGCAGCGAGCAGCAACGCCCCCACGAGCCAGAAGAAGAGCAGCAGACCCGGGGCACCCTCCTCGGCGGCGACCGTCACCGGCGTGTTGTGCGACGCGCTCTTCTTCGGCTGCTTGCCGGTGCGCTTCGAATACGCGTGCTCGAAGCCCCCGAGACCCACGCCGTGCGACGGGTGAGCCTCGGCGATCCGGATCCCGACCGCGATGAGGCTCGCGCGGCCGCCGGTCGCCTTGTTGAGGCCCGACGTCGTGTGATGCCGTAGCCCGTGCAGCAGCCTCGGCTGGCTCACGGCGATCCCGGCTGCGACGACCACCACGGCGGCGAGCGCGAACAACGACTTCCAGCGCCAGACGAGCGCGCTCAGGGCGAGGACCGCCACGAGCAGTGCCGCGAAGCTCGACTGGGAGAAGGAGATGAGCAGCCCCAGCCACGTGACGGCGAGAAACGCCAGAGCCGCCAGGCCGGCCCGCAGCGAGAGCCTGTCGCACACGACCAGCACCACGGTCGCGACCATCGCCATCACGAGGAACCGCCCGTAGATCGAGGGGTCAAAGAAGACCGAGTTGACCCGGAAGAGGGCATTGAAGATGTTGATCTGGTGCAGCTTCGTGTTCTGGAAGATGGTCTTCGTCTCGTACTGGTAGAAGCCGACCGCGGCGTAGACGAGCGCCAGAGCCACGAGCTCGCCGTAGAGAATCCGCACGCGCGAAGCGGCCCACGGGAGCCGCGCTATCGAGACCGCGATGATCGTGAACGGGATGTAGAAGGCGAGCAGGTCGATCGCCGCGGCGTGCAGTCCGACACTCCAGCCCACCGAGAACCCAATCCAGACGAGGTAGAGAGCGAGCGGCCACGACGCGATGCCCAGCTCACGGGTGCGCTCGTCACCGTCGACCAGCTCCCAGAGGAGGAGACCTGCCGCGCCGAGCGCGACGACGTAGAGCGGGACGAGGAGCTGGTGGCCGAGGAAGCCCACCCGGGCCGGGAGGAAGGCCAGGGTCGCGTAGGCGACGAGCCACGGTTCCCGCCGGAGGAGCCACGCGAGCAGAGGGCCGAGCACGATCACGCCTGCGATCGCCGCCCCGAGCTCCGCGGCGTTCGCCGGCGCGAACGACGCGGCGAGCAGCACGGAGCCGACCCCGGCGTAGCCGAGACCCGCGATCCGGTTCACGCGCTTGCGCGCGAGGAGCAGGACCGCGAGTCCGATGCAGGCGATCGGGCCCCCGAGCTCCGCGATCCCGATCACCTGGCGCGCACCCGGACGACGGCGGTCGTGGTATGCCCGTGCTCGGAGACGAGGAGCCGATACGTGCCGGGCGTGGTCGGCGCGCGCACGTGCAGCGTCTTCCCTCGCCGGGATCCGTGCCTGCGGCCGAGCCGCCACGTGTAGCGCTTCGCCGCGGTCTCGACGTGCACCGTGATCCGGCGGCCGCTACTGACCGTGAGGCGATCCGGCGTGAGCTGGACATAGCGGAGGATCACCGTCACCGGCTTGCGCCCCGCAGCGGGAGTCTCGTTCCCGGCGCGGTCCTGCGCGCCCACAGAGAGGACGTACCGCCCGGCCGGCAGCGGCCTGCCGTCGAGCGTCCCCGCCCACTTGATCTTGTCGGTCGGCTGGATCTTGCGGCCGACGATGATCTTCCGGCGGTCGAGATACACGACGGCGTGCGCCTTCCCGTCGAGCGTGTAGCGGATCGCGACGGTGCGGCCCGGTCCGGCGAAGAGAACGGGCTTGGCCGCTCGCGTGGCGACCGAGACCACCCTCGGCGGCCGCGTGTCCAGCGTGATGTTGTTCACGAGGCGAAAGGTCTGGCGCCGCAACTCGATCCAGGGGTGGTAGACGCCGTCCGGAGCCAGGCCGCCTGCGTCCGTGCGCCCGTCCCACGGGAACAGCTTCTGCTCGCCGGCCTGCATGAGCACGCCCGACGCGATGGTCGCGACCCGGTGTCCGGCTGCGTCCACCATGGTCACCGACACATGGCCCCTGTGGCGGAGCTTGACGCCGACCATGGCCTTGCTCGTGTCGCAACGGCAGATCGGCGAAAAGACCTTGAGCGGGATCTCGACCCCGGCGACGTCGCTCTTGGTCAGCTTCAGGTGCTCGGTGATGGCGAAAGCGGCAGCGGTGGCCACCAGCAGGCCCAGGAGGGTGACGGACGTGAGAACCCGCTGCAAAGCCCGCCGATTCTACGGGCCTCCGATTAAGGAAGTAATTAGGCCCGTTCGGGCGTCGGGCGCGTGTTGTTCAGCATGACGTTCGCCGTGTAGATCGTGAGCAACACCGCGAGGAGCACGAGCCCGCCACCGAAAAGCCAGTTCGCATACGTCCAGTTCGTGAGGAGGAGCTTGAGGCCGCTGATGATCAGGATCCCGCCCAGACCGCCGCGGATCGTCAGATCCGGCAGCGTCAGCGTGTAGCGCGCCGAGATGAGGATCCCCGGCACGGAGCCGAGCAGAAGCCAGGCAGTCGCATGGAAGTCGACGTCCGCGATGATGATGTGCCCGACGCTGGCGACCCAGAGGAGCGCCGCGGCATGGAAGATGTCCGTCCCCACGATCCGCGGCATCGTGAGGGGGTAGACGAGAACCATCATGAGGCCGAAGTACGTGCCGCTGCCGACGGACGTCAGGCCGACGATGAAGCCGAACACGGCGCCGGTACCCACCGCGATCAGCTTGTCGCGGCGGCTCATGATGAACGGCGCTTCGCTCGGTTGCACGCCTCGTTTCACGAACGACTTCGCCAGGAAGCCGCTCCCGCCACCGATGAGCGCCACGCCGATCGCGTAGCCGAGATCGGTCTCCGCATTCGAGATGGAGTTCCGGAGCACGTACGACACGGCGACGCCGGCAACGGCCAGCGGCCCCGAGCCGAGGAACAGCCAGAAGGCGAGGTGGCCGTGCACCGTGCGAAGCCGTCGGTGCCGGAGGGCGCCGAACGTCTTGAAGATCGCGCCGTGGAAGATGTCGGTGCCGACCGCGTACGTCGGCTTGAAGCCGAAGAGGATGATCAGGATCGGCGTCATCAGCGAGCCGCCGCCGACGCCGGTGAGGCCCACGATCAGGCCCAGCCCCAGGCCCGTCAGGGTGAACTGCCAGGTCATGTCGCCGAGAGGACCATGCCCGCGCCGACGGTCTCGTTCGTCGTCTCGTCGATCAGCACGAACGCACCCGTCGCACGGTTCTCCTCGTAGGGATCGACACAGAGCGGCTCCGAGAGCCGGAGGTGCACGACGCCGATGTCGTTCAGCTCGAGCCGCTCCGGCGCGGCCACGTCGTCGAGCGTGTGCACGTCGATGCGCGAGGCGAGCTCGTCGACGATCGCACGTACCGAGCGCGACGTCTGCTTCACCGCGAGCTTCGCGCGCGGCTCGAGCGGCCGCTCGCTCATCCAGCAAACGCGTGCCTCGAGCTCCCGCGCCACGGTGGGCGGATCGGCCGGATCGGCGAGCATGTCGCCGCGGGAGACGTCGAGGTCATCGGTGAGCCGGACCGCGACGGACATCGGCGGGATCGCCGCCTCGAGCGGTCCGTCGATCGTCTCCACCGCCTCGACCTGCGACCGGATCCCCGCCGGCAGGACGACCACCTCGTCGCCGGCGCTCCAGACGCCGCCCGCCACCTGGCCGCCGTAGCCGCGGTAGTCGTGGTGCTCGTCCGAACGGGGGCGAATCACCCACTGGACCGGGAACCGCCTGCTGTCGAGGTCGCGGTCGGATGCGATCTCCACCGTCTCGAGGTGCTCGAGGAGGAGCGGCCCGTCGTACCAGGGCATGTTCTCGGAGCGCTCGACGACATTGTCTCTCTGCAGCGCCGAGATCGGGATCACGGCCAGGTCCGGCAGTCCGAGCTGTTCTAGCTCGGAGGCGATCTCGTCGAACCGCTCCTGCGACCAGTCGACGAGGTCCATCTTGTTGACCGCGACGACGGCGTGCGGGACACGGAGGATCGACAGGATGTAGGCGTGACGGCGCGTTTGCTCGACCACGCCCTGGCGTGCGTCGACGAGCACGATCCCGAGCTCGGCGGTCGAGGCGCCCGTGACCATGTTGCGCGTGTACTGCACGTGGCCCGGCGCGTCGGCGAGCTGGAAGCGGCGCCGCGGCGTGACGAACGAGCGGTACGCGACGTCGATCGTGATCCCCTGCTCGCGCTCGGCCCGCAGGCCGTCGGTGAGGAGCGCCAGATCGACGTACCCGTGGCCGCGGCGGCGCGAGACGTCCTCGATGTGCTCGAGCTGGTCGACGAAGATCTGTTTCGTGTCGTAGAGCAGGCGGCCCATCAGCGTCGACTTGCCGTCGTCGACGGAGCCGCACGTGACGAGGCGGAGGAGCTCGGTCGACTGCGACTGCTCAGAAGTAGCCAACGCGCTTGCGGTCCTCCATCGCCGCCTCGCTGAAACGGTCGTCGGCCCTCGTCTCGCCTCGCTCGGTGACGCGCGTCGCGGCGATCTCCTCCACGACTGCGTCGATCGTGGACGCCGTCGACTCGACGCCGCCCGTACACGTCATGTCGCCGACGGTGCGGAAGCGGACCGAAGTGACGAAGGTGTCCTCGCCCTCCATGCGCTCGACGTACTCCGAGGCGGCGTAGAGCATCCCGTCGCGGCGGAAGACCTCGCGCTCGTGCGCGAAGTAGATCGGCGGCAGCTCGAGCTGCTCGCGCGCTACGTACTGCCAGACGTCGAGCTCGGTCCAGTTCGAGATCGGGAACACGCGAACGTGCTCGCCCTTGCGGACGCGTCCGTTGTAGAGGTTCCACAGCTCGGGCCGCTGCGCGCGCGGGTTCCACTGCCCGAAGTCGTCACGGAAGGAGAAGATCCGCTCCTTCGCGCGGCTGCGCTCCTCGTCGCGCCGGGCGCCGCCGATTGCGGCGTCGAACTGATGCTCCTCGATCGCGTCGAGCAGCGTCGTCGCCTGGAGTCGGTTGCGCGACGCGCGCGGACCCGTCTCCTCGACCACGCGACCCTTGTCGATCGACTCCTGCACCGACGCGACGACGAGCCGCTCGCCGAGCTCCTCCACCCGCCGGTCGCGGAACTCGATCGCCTCCGGGAAGTTGTGGCCGGTGTCCACGTGCATGATCGGGAACGGGAACTTGCCCGGCCGGAACGCCTTCTCGGCGAGCCGCAGCAGGACGATCGAGTCCTTGCCGCCGGAGAAGAGCAGCACCGGCCGCTCGAGCTCGGCGGCGACCTCGCGGAAGATGTGGACGGCCTCGGACTCGAGCTCGTCGAGGTGCGTCAGGGTCGGGATCGCGCGGGACGTGCTCACGCCCCGGACTCCACGCGCTCCGGTAGAAGATTGAGCTCCTCGAGCCGTTCGATCACCGTCGCTGCCGACTCCGACGGCGTGCGACCGGCCGTCTCGAGCCGCAGCTCGGGATCGAGCGGCTCTTCGTACGGCGCCGAAACGCCCGTGAAGTCCTCGATCTCGCCGGCAAACGCCCTCTGGTAGAGGCCCTTCGGGTCGCGCCGCGCGCACTCCTCGAGCGGCGTCGCGACGAAGACCTCGACGAACGGCGCGTGCTGCTCGACGAGGGAGCGCGCGTGGCGGCGCATCTCCTCGTACGGCGAGATGGCGGAGACGATCACGACGGCGCCCGCACGTGACAGGCGCGAGGCGACCCACCCGATGCGCGCGATGTTGGTGTCGCGGTCCTCCTTCGAGAAGCCGAGGCCCTTCGAGAGATGGGTGCGCACGATGTCGCCGTCGAGGTGGTCGACGACGAAGCCGCGGCGCTCGAGCTCGGGCTCGACGTTGTTCGCGATCGTCGTCTTGCCCGCGCCGGAGAGGCCGGTGAACCAGAGGACGAAGCCGCTCATGTGTGCAGCCCGCATTCGGTCCGCTCCGTTCCCGCCCAGCGCCCTTCGCGACCCTTGCCGGGAATCGTGGAGTGGGTGTCCCCGATCGACTCGTAGCCCTGGTCGTGCAGCTTGTTGTAGGGAAGGTCACGCTCGCGGATGTAGGCCCAGCAGTCCTCGTCGGTCCAGTCGGCGAGCGGATTCGCCTTCCAGAGCTCGTGCTTGTCGTCCCAGCCGAGCTTCGGCGCGTCCGCGCGCAGCGACGACTGCTCGCGGCGGATGCCCGTGATCCATGCGTCGAGGTCGAGCAGCGCCCGGTTGAGCGGCTCGATCTTGGCGATCGCGAGGTAGAGGTCGGGATTCGTCTCCCAGAGTCCGTCCTCGACCGGCTCGCCCGCGAACGTCTCGATCTTCGTGCCGTAGCGACGCTCCACCTCGCGCCAGAGCTCGTACGTCTCCGGGAAGAGGTGGCCCGTGTCGATCGCGAAGACGCGCGCGTTCGGCTCGAGCTCGAAGAGCATGTCGAGCAAGACCGACTCCTCCTTCTGGAAGGAGCACGCGAGCGCGACGCGGCCCGGGAACTCGCCCAGCACGTACTCCACCACCCGCTGGGCGGGCCAGGTCTCGACGTCAGCCGGCAGCTGCAGGCTCGCCACCGAGCAGCACCTCCTTCAGTGTGTCACCGCGCAGGCCGAGGCGGAGCGTCTCGAGCGCGATCACCTCGTCGGGCGGGATGTTGCCGAGGTTGACGTTCGTGCCGAAATGCTTGATGAACCAGGCCTGGCTCTCCTTCGTGGGCGCCTCCCAGATCAGCGACTCGAACGGGACGGAGTGCTCGATCTCGTCGACGAGGCCGGTGCGCAGCTCCCCGCTCGGGCGATAGATACCGGCCGTGCCGCCCTCGCGACCCTC
This sequence comes from Gaiellaceae bacterium, assembly GCA_035273125.1. Classification (GTDB taxonomy): domain Bacteria; phylum Actinomycetota; class Thermoleophilia; order Gaiellales; family Gaiellaceae; genus Palsa-739. The sequence goes on along the minus strand of DATEPQ010000064.1, from coordinate 9,874 downwards.
GGCGATGACGCGCCAGGCGCCGGCGTCGAGCTCCTCCTGCATCCACTGCACCCAGAGGTACGGCGCGATGTTCACCTCGGCGTCCTTCGATCCGACCTCGGACAGCACGGTGAAGTCGCGGGCGAACTCGGCGATGAGCTCGAGCTTGCGGTCGCGCGGGATCTCGACCGTGCCGTCGGAGATCTCGACGTGCGAGAAGCGGTACTCGGTGAGCCAGCCCTTGAACTCCTCGATCTTGTCGCGCGCGTAGACCGCCTCGAAGAACGTGCCGCCGCAGACGACCGGCGTCTCGAAGTGGCGGTAGAGGGCGATCTTCTTCTCGAGGTTGTTCGTGACGTAGCCGGTGCCCCAGCCGAGCTTCACGATGTCGACGTAGGCACCCGCGGTGTCGAAGAGCCCTTCGATTTCCCGGAGGTTCAGGCCCTTGTCGATGACGTGCGTGAGACCGGAGCTGCGAGGCTTGCCGGGCCGCGCGGGCACCCCCAGGAATCCGTCCTCGAAGCCAGGCATACGCCGGAACAATACCTAATCCGTCGCATAAGCAATCGCTTATCAGAAGATCTGGCGGAGAAGCTGCTCGATCTCGGCCGGGTTCGCGGGCTTCGGGTTCGCGAGATTCCCACCTCTCCCCGCTGCTTCGGCCGCGAGCGCGGGCAGGTCGGCCTCGGGCACGCCGAGCTCGCGCAGGCGCGTCGGACCGGCGAGCGCGGCGAGCTCCTCGACGCGGCCGGCGGGATTTTCGGGAGCGCCGACCGCCTCGCCGAAGCGCGCGACCGCGTCGGGTGCGAACGCTGCGTTGAAGCGAAGCACCGGAGGCAGGCAGATCCCGTTGAGCGTCCCGTGCGGAAGCCCGTAGGTGCCACCGATCGCCTGGGCCATCGCATGGGCGAGGGCGAGCATCGAACCCGCGAGCGCGGCCCCACCGTGGCAGGCGCCGCGGAGGAGCTCGGTGCGCGCCTCGCGGTCGTCCGGCGTGGCGACGACGCGCGGCAGCCACTCGGCGATGAGCCGTGCGCCCGCGAGCGCGTGCTCGTCCGCGGCAGGGTTGTGTCCCCGGACGTACAGCGCCTCGGCGCAGTGAGCGAGCGCGTTCATCGACGTGCCCACGGTCGTCTCCGCCGGCAGCCCGAGAGTCAGCTCGGGCTCGTAGACGATCGCGGCCGGTAGCGCTCCCCCGCCGCCGCCGCGCATGCGCCGCTCGGGATCGCGCACGCCGAAGTACCCGGTCCACTCGGCCCCGGCATACGTCGTGGGGACCGAGACGAGCGGGACTCCGGTGGACGCAGAGACCGCCTTGCCGAGATCGATCGCGCTGCCGCCCCCGACCGCGAGAACTCCGTCCGCGCCACGCGCAGCGGCGACGGCCTCCGAGATGCGGTCGGAGGGCACCTCGTGCCAGCGCGCAGCAGGCTCGACCGGCAGCTCCAGCGAGTCCCAGCGCGGGCTCGCGACGAGCAGCGGCGCCGACACGCCGGCCTCGGCGCAGGCCTCCGGCAACGACGCGAGACCCCAGCGGACGATCACGTGAGCCTCTCCCGCGCGAAGGCGACGAACTCCTGGGCAACCCGCGTCTCGGCGCGACCGGTCGCGCGGGCCAGCTGGATGTCGCGCGCGGGCTCGAGCCCCTCGACGCGGGTGACGGCGAGCGCCCCCGCCGCGAGGTCTCCCTCGATCGCGATCCGCGAGATGAACGTGGCGCCGAAGCCGCCGAGCACGGCAGCGCGTGCCGACTCCTGCAGGCCCAGCTCGAGCTTCACGTTCAGGTCGCGCAGACGCAGACCGAGTTCGCGCAACTCCTCGTCGATCATCTGCCGGATCCCGGCTCCCTCCTGCATCAGAACGAGCGGCTCGGTCTTCAGCTCCTCGAGCGTCATCGTCTTGCCGGCGCGACCGTGCCCCGCGGGAACGGCCAGGACGACCTCGTCGCGGTAGAACGGCTCGAACGTGACGCCGCGGTGCCGACCGGCGACGCCGACGATCCCGAGCTCGAGCTCGCGCCGCCCGACCTGCTCGACGACCGTGTGCGTGTCCGACACGGTCAGCGCGACGTGCACCAGCGGATGGAGCTGCTGGAACTCCCCGAGGACGACCGGGAGGACGGTGCCGCCGGGACCGGTGGAGGCGCCGATCTCGAGCCGGCCCTTGAGCTCGCCGTCGGCCTCGTCGCCCAGGTCGGCGAGCAGCTGCTGCTCGAACGCGATCAGCCGCTGCGCCCCACGGTAGAGCCGCAGACCGGCCTCGGTCGGCTCGACCCTGCGGCCCGAGCGATCGAGCAACCGCTGACCGAGGCGCTGCTCGAGCGACCGGATCTGCAGGCTGACCGCGGGCTGCGTCACTCCGAGCTGGTCAGCGGCCTGCGAGAAGCTCCGGCGCTCGACGACCGCACAAAAGGCCGCGAGCTGCTTCGTGTCCATAAGACGAACTTATAGCCGACGTCCCTCGCCGCGGCGGCCCCGCCGCTTTACGATCGGGCGCGTGCCAGATTCGACGCGGATCGAGGACACGCTCGTCCGCGGCTATCGCCAGCTCGCGCTCGAGACGCCGGCGCGGCCGCGCGACGTCGTCCTGCGCGCCCTCGACATCCTTCTCTCGTCCCTGTTCCTGCTCGTCTCGCTGCCGATCTCCCTCGCGATCGCGCTGGCGGTGCTCGTCACGAGCGGGCTGCCGATCTTCTACCGCGGCGAGCGCGTCGGTCGCGGGGCGCGCGTCTTCACGATGTACAAGTTCCGCACCTTGCGGCGCGGCGCGGAGAGGCGGCTCGGCCCGTACCTCGGGGAGGAGCTCGTCCAGCGCACCCGGGCCGAGTTCACGCCGATCGGCAAGTGGCTGAAGGCGACGCAGCTCGACGAGATCCCGCAGTTCGTAAACGTGCTGCGCGGCGACATGAGTCTCGTGGGCCCGCGACCGATCCGGCCCGTCTTCTTCGACGAGCTCGCGCACGAGCTGCCGTCGTACTGGCAGCGACTCGTCGTGCGGCCGGGGCTGACCGGCCTTGCGCAGGTGCGGCGCGGCTACGAGACCTCGATGGGCGAGAAGCTTGCGCACGATCTCGAGTGGATCGCCGACCGGTCGGTACGCCTCTATCTCCGCACGGTGATCGCCACCGGGTGGCGGGTCCTGCGGCAGTCCGTCGCAGGACTGACCGGCCGCCGCGCCTAAGGTAGAGCCGTGTGCGGGATCTGCGGGATCGCGACGGCGCGCGGCGCCGCGGACGTCGACGCGCTGCGGGCGATGAGCGACCTGCTCGTGCACCGCGGGCCCGACAGTCACGGTGAGCACGTCGACGGCGCCGTCGCCTTGGCGGCCCGCCGGCTCTCGATCATCGACCTCGAGCACGGCGACCAGCCGATCGCGAACGAGGACGGAAGCTGCGTCGTCGTCCAGAACGGCGAGATCTACAACTATCCGGAGCTCCGGCGAGAGCTCGAGCGCGCCGGGCACGAGTTCCGGACGCACTGCGACACCGAGGCGCTCGTCCACCTGTACGAGGAGCACGGCCTCGGCTTCGCGGAGCGGCTGCGCGGGATGTTCGCGGCCGCGATCTGGGACGCGCGCCGGCGGCGGCTCGTCCTCGCGCGCGACCCCTACGGGATCAAGCCGCTCTACTACCGCCACGTCGACGGGGAGCTGCGCTTCGCGTCCGAGCTGAGGGCGCTGCCGCGCGGCGAGATCGACCTCGACGCACTCGAGGCCTTCCTGGCCTTCAACTCCATCCCCGCGCCCTACTCGATCTTCCGCGACGTCCGGAAGCTCCCGGCCGGACACGTGCTCGTCTGGGAGGACGGCGAGATCTCGCTCGCGCGGTACGCGCGGCCGGGCCCGACCGGGACGAGCGAACTGCGCGACGGCGACGAGGCCGAGCTTGTCGAGGAGCTGCGGGCGCGGCTGCGCGACTCGGTCAAGGCGCACCTCCTCTCGGACGTGCCCGTCGGTGTACTCCTCTCGGGTGGTGTCGACTCCGCGGCGCTCGCCGCGCTCGCGGCCCAGGAGACGCCCGAGCCGGTGCACACGTTCACGATCGGCTTCGCGGAGCGCAGCTTCGACGAGCGCGACGACGCGAGGCTCGTCGCCGAGCGCTACGGGACGGAGCACCACGAGCTCCTCGTGCGGCCCGAGCCGGAGCTGCTCCTGGGGGCGCTCGCCGAGGCATTCGATGAGCCGTTCGCCGACTCGTCAGCACTGCCGACCTACCTCGTCTCGCAACTCGCAGCGGAGCACGTCAAGGTCGCGCTCTCGGGCGAGGGCGGCGACGAGCTGTTCGGCGGCTACTACACGTATGTCGCCGACCTCGTGTCGGACCATCTGGCCCCGCTTGCGCGGGTCGCGCGCCCCCTGGTCGAGGCCTTGCCCGCCTCCACCCGCAAGGCGAGCCTCGACTACAAGGCGAAGCGATTCGTGCGGGCGGCGCACCTCCCGCCGCTCGAGCGGCACCACGGCTGGAAGGAGATCTTTTCGGCCGATACCCGCGCCGAGCTGACCGGCCGGCGGGCCGCGTTCGACCCCGTCGACGCCTATCGCGCGCGCTACGCCGAGACCGTGGGCGCGCCGCAGCTCGCGCGCCTGCAGGACGTGGACTTCGGCGTCTACCTCGTCGATGACCTGCTCGTGAAGACCGATCGCGCCTCGATGGCGCACTCGCTCGAGGCGCGCGTCCCGTTCCTCGATCCCCTTGTGACGAACCTCGCCTTCGCGCTCCCGACGCGCCTCAAGGTGCGCGGCTTCGCGAAGAAGGTGCTGCTGCGGAAGGCGGTGGAGCCGCTGCTGCCCGAGCAGGTCGTGCACGGCCGCAAGCGCGGCTTCTCGATCCCGGCTGCCGCGTGGCTGCGCGGCGAGCTCGAGCCGTTCGCGCGAGCGACGCTGTCGCCCGAGAATCTGCGACGGCAGGGCTTCTTCGAGCCGGAGCCGGTAGAGCGGCTGCTGGAGGAGCACGTCGCCGGCCGCGAGGACTGGAGCCGCCAGCTGTGGGGACTGCTTGCCTTCACGCTCTGGTACGAGAGGCACGTCGAGCAGGAGCCGCCGCGGCTGCGCTCGGGGCGAATGGCGGTTCTTGCCGCGTGATGGCCATGGCTGGCCATCGCCAGGTGTCCATGGCTAACCATGGCCAACTGCAATGAAAGTCTGGATCGACATGACCGCCCCGGCGCACGTCCTCGTGTTCCGGCCGCTCGTCGAGATCATGCGCGGCCGCGGCGACGAAGTGCAGATCACCGCTCGCGACTACGCGCAGACGCTCGAGCTGCTCGAGCTGCACGGGCTGGAGGCAGATGAGGTCGTCGGGCGCCACGGCGGCCGGTCGCGCCTGCAGAAGGCTCGCCAGATGACGCACCGGCTCGGTGCGCTGCGCAAGTGGGCCCGAGGGCGCGGCTTCGACGTCGCCCTCGCACACGGCTCGCACGAGCTGACGATCTCAGCGCGCCGGCTCGGAATCCCGAGCTCGACCACGTTCGACTACGAGTTCGCGACGCTGCAGCACCAGCTCGGCTGCCGCGCGGCGACGCGGGTCGTCGTGCCGGAGGCGATCCCGCCGGAGCGCCTCCGGCCGTACGGGGTGCGTCCCCCGAAGCTGGTCCAGTACCCGGGTCTGAAGGAGGAGTACTACCTCGCCGACTTCGAGCCGGACCGATCGCTGCTCGAGCGCTTCGACGTCGATCCCGCGCGTGTGCTCGTCGTCCTGAGGCCGCCGCCCGACGTGTCGCTCTACCACCGGCATTCGAACCCTCTCTTCCCGCAAACGGTCCAGCACCTCGGCCGGTTGGAGCAGGTACAGGCGTTCGTGCTGCCGCGCACGGACGAGCAACGCGAGTACGTGCGCGGGCTCGAGCTGCCGTCGGTGATCGTCCCCGAGGGCGCGGTCGACGCGCAGAGCCTGATCGCGCTCGCCGACCTCGTCGTCTCGGCCGGCGGAACGATGAACCGCGAGGCGGCGGCGCTCGGCGTACCCGTCTATACGACGTACGGCGGCCGGCTCGGCGGTGTCGACGAGGAGCTGATCCGGGATGGCCGGCTCAAGCCGCTCACCGACCCGCGGGCCTTGGAGCTGACGAAGCGCGATCCCGACGCGACTCCGCGGGTACGGCGCGAGCCGAGCGAGATGCTTCGGCTTGTGCTCTCGGCGCTCGACGCCTGAGCAAGTAGCAGCTCGCCGGAGGAGCAGCGATGGGAGACTAGAGGTGGTGCCCTCGTTCTTCGACGTGCCTCCACCACCTGAGCCCCCAGGGGGTCGGCCGTGGGCAGGAAGGCGCGAGGCAGCAGTCATTGGCAAGACCGTCGCGCTCAACCTGGTGCTCGGACGCTCCCAGAAGGCTGCGCTCTGGATCCCTGCCTGACGGCCCTGGCGGACGGGTTCGATTTCGACCTCGAGCTGCGATACGACCTCGAAGAAGACGAGTTCGGTGATCCGTTCTTCTTCGACCCCCACCAACGACGGAGGCGTCGAGCGTCCGGAGTCGGCCTCGAACCCGAATTGCTCAGGTTCGGGATTCAGTTCTCCGACGGCCGCAAGACGACCAACGTAGAAAGCCGGTTTCCCTTTGCGCCGCCCGGCGCGGATGAGTCCGCCGAAAGGCTCGTCCTGATGCCTCGCGGCGGCGGCGGCGGCGGCGGGACGTGGACTCAGGAATTTCGGATCTCGCCGCTTCCACCCGCGGGCCCGCTGGCGTTCGTGTGTGAGTGGCCCGTCGCCGACATCCCCGAGACGAGGAAAGAGATCGACTCGGCTCTCGTGCGCGAGGCAGCGGACGCGGCGGTTTTCCTCTGGGGCGAAAGCGACACTCGAGGAGACAGCGGCAGCTGGACCACCCACCAGGTGGAGCTCAGACCCGAGGATCCCGAACCGCCCGACCCAGCAAGCTAGCGCCGAAGCTCGGCGTCAGTCGTCGCCCCAGTCGAACTCCGGCAACGGCCGCTCTCCGGACGTGTCCCAGAACGACTCGTGGTCGAGCCAGTGCTCCGGGCCGTCCGTTGCGGCCGCCGGTTCGTCCTTCGCGGGAGTGCCCGGATCGCGGTAGCGGTCGAGCGGCATCTGCCGTTCGAGCCGCTTGTTTCGCTCGCAGAGGGCGAGATGCTCGGAGATCACACGATCGAACGAGGTCTCGGTCATCGACGCACCCTGCCAGGGCAGGCGGACGAACCACGCGGTGCGATCAGGCGGCGACGTCGGCGAGCCGCGCGAGCAGCTCCCGACCGTAGCGCTCGAGCTTCGCCGGCCCGATCCCGGGCACGGCCGCCAGCTCCGCGAGCGTCCGGGGCGTCCGCGCCACGAGCTCCGCCAGCGTCCGGTCGTTGAAGACGACGTATGCCGGCACCTCGTCCGCGCGCGCCCGCGCGAGCCGCCACTCCTTGAGGGCCTCGACCGCCGGGGTCTGCTCGAGCGTCGGCTTCTCACGGCGAGGGAGCGCAGGCGCGGCCGCGCGCACGCCGAGCTCGTCGAGGAACCGGCTCGGCTTGCCCTCCCACGTGACGAGCAGATGGCGCTTCGCCCGCGTCAGCCCCACGTAGAACAGACGGCGTTCCTCGGCCACGTCACCACGTCTCACCGGAAGCTCGCCTTCCTCGACCCGCGGCAGGAAGACGGCCTCCCACTCGAGCCCCTTCGCCCGGTGCAGGGTCAGCAGGTGCACGCCGCGGCCCGCGCTCTCGCCGAAGCGCTCGTGGAGGAGCTCCACGAACCCGTCGATCTCACCGCCGAACTCCTCGGCCAGACGCACGAGCCGGGCCAGGTCGGCCTGCCGCGTCTGCTCGCGCTCGCCGAGCTTGTCCGGTACCTCGGCGAGGAGACCCTGGCGGACGGCCAGCTCGCGGACGATCTCCGCGGCCGAGCCCCGCCGGCCGCGCAACGCCTTCAGCAGCTGGCGGGCCGCGTCGCGCGCCAGCAGGGAGGCCCCCTGGAACGGGATCCCGGCGGCGTGGAACGCCTCCTCGAACTCGCTCGTTCGCGCGTTCGTGCGTACGAGCACCGCCATCTCCTCGAGCGCAACCCCTTCGTCGTGCAACCGCCGCACGCGTGCGGCGACGCCGAGCGCCGGGCCGACGAGCGGCTCCGGCCCGTCCGGAACGGTCGGCGCGAGGGTCTTCGCGGAGCCCTCCAGCCGCGGCACGAGCCGGTTCGCCAGCTCGAGCACCTGCGGAGTGGACCGGTAGTTGCGCTCGAGCCGCACGACCTGCGTATTCGGGAAGCGCTGCGGCAGCGCCAGCAGCCACTCCGCACTCGCGCCGGTGAAGCCGTAGATCGCCTGGTAGTCGTCGCCGACCGCGCACAGGTCGTCGCGCTCGCCGAGCCAGAGATCGAGCAGCGACTGCTGGAGGAAGTTGACGTCCTGGTACTCGTCGACCGTGAATGCGCGCCACCGGTCGTGCACGGCCGCCCGCGCCGCGTCGTCCCGTTCCAGCAGCCGCACGGTTCGCTCGAGCAGGTCCTCGAAGTCGAGCAGCCCCTCGGCCTCCTTGCGCCGTTCGTACTCCCGGAACACCTGCAGCGAGAGGTCGGGCGGGATCGGCGGCTCGTGGTCGCCGAGCCAGTCGCGGTAGGTCTCGGGCGTGAGGCGCCGGTTCTTCGCCCACTCGATCTCCGTTGCGAGGTCGCCCGCGGGCCGGAAGCGGAACGCACCCGGAAGCGCGTTGCCGATCCGGCGCAGGAGCGGAGCCTTCGAGGGGAGGATCCGCCCCGGATCGCCCTCGAAGTGCCGGAGCAGCGCGAGGGCCGCCGAGTGGAAGGTCGAGGCACGCACGCCGTCCACGCCGAGCGCGCGCAGGCGCGAACGAAGCTCGCCCGCCGCCTTGTCCGTGAAGGTCACGGCCACGATCTGTCCGGGCTGGAAGGCCCCGGTCGCGACCTGGAACGCGATCCGGCGCGTGATCGTGGTCGTCTTCCCCGTCCCCGCCCCCGCGAGGATGCACAGCGGCCCGCGCGTCGTCTCGATCGCGGCGCGTTGCTCGGGGTTCAGCCCCGCGAGGATCCGGTCCGTATCCAGGTCGCCGAGGCTAGCGCCGCCGTCGGCCGGGGACCGTCACGGAAGGGTCAAGGGTTCGTGTCGACGCCGTGCTCGAGCCGGGGCTCGAGCTCGAGCACGTAGCTGCCCGTATCCGAGAGGTCGGGACGCTCGACGCGCTTCGGCTTGTCGACGATCGTGCGGAGTTTCCCCACGACCTCGAGCGTGTCCCCCTCGTCGGCGAGGCGCTCGAGCTCCGCGAGCTGCCCCGCGAGCCAGTCGGGGTCGACCGGCGGCCGGCTCAGCCGCATGATCTTGGGATGCTGGGTCTGGCCGACCCTGTCGCCGTCGCTCCAGAGCTCCTCGTGGATCTTCTCGCCCGGTCGCGAGCCGACGAAGGCGATGCGGATGTCCCGCGGGCCCTCGGTGGAATCGCCGGGCAGGCGCGGCTGCTTGCCCGAGAGACGGATCATGTTCTGTGCGAGATCGACGATGCGAACCGGATCGCCCATGTCGAGCACGAACACCTGGCCTCGGCCGCCGATCGCGCCCGCCTGCACGACGAGCGAGACCGCCTCCGGGATCGTCATGAAGTAGCGCGTCATGTCGGGGTGGGTCACCGTGACCGGGCCGCCCTTCTCGATCTGCTTGCGGAAGATCGGGATCACGCTGCCCGACGAGTTGAGGACGTTGCCGAAACGCACGGCGGCGAAGCTGGTGCGGACGTCGCGTCGGTGCCCGAACGACTCCACGATCCACTCGCACAGCGCCTTCGACTGGCCCATCACCGTCTTCGGGTTGACGGCCTTGTCCGTCGAGATGAAGACGAACCGCTCGACTCCGAACTCCGCCGCGAGCTCGACGAGGATCCGCGTGCCCACCACGTTGTTGCGCACCGACTCGAGCGGGTGCGTCTCGAGCATCGCGACGTGCTTGTACGCGGCGGC
>DATEPQ010000063.1:0-5181 GCA_035273125.1 Gaiellaceae bacterium | reverse complement strand
GACGCTCGCTGCATCGTCGTGCACTTCGCCGACGGCTCGACGCTCGACTACCCGCCGACTCCCTGTTCGTAGCTAGGCGACTCGGCTTGCGACTCGGGAGGCGCCCTCGTGCGCCGGCAGGTAGAGGCGCTCGACGTACTCCGCCGCCATCCGCGCCGTCCCGAAGCGCGGGCCGAGCTCGGCGATCGACTCCCGCATGAGCGCGATCCAGCGCTGTGGGATTCCCGCCTCGTCGCGCTCGTAGAACGCCGGCAGCACCTGTTCCTCGAGCACCGCGTAGAGGGCTTCCGCGTCGGCCTCGTCCTGCGCCGTTTCGCTCGCCTCGACCTCGGGCCCCCCGATCGCGAAACCGCAGGCCGCGGAGTACGCCTCGGCCCACCAGCCGTCGAGGATCGAGCAGTTCAGCACACCGTTCAGCGCGGCCTTCATCCCCGACGTGCCGGAAGCCTCGTGGGGCCGCCGGGGCGTGTTGAGCCAGACGTCCACGCCCTGCACGAGGCGCCGCGCGAGCGTCATCTCGTAGTCCTCGAGGAAGACGACGCGCCCGGCGGCCGTGGGCTCGCGGGCGAACTCCACCACGAGCTGGATCAGGTCCTTGCCGGCCTCGTCCGCGGGATGGGCCTTGCCCGCCACGAGCACCTGGATCGGGCGCTCGGAGTCGGCGAGCATCGGCGCGAGGCGCTCCGGCCGGCTGAACAGCAGGTCGGCGCGCTTGTAGGTCGCGAAGCGGCGGGCGAAGCCGATGGTGAGGACGTCCGGGTCGAGCTCGCGCGCGCCGCGTGTGGTGGCCGCGAACCGGAGCAGCCGCTCCTTGCCGCGGCAGTGCGCGGCCCAGAGGTCCGCCGCCGAGAGGTCGCGCGCCCGCTCGAACTGCGGAACCGTGTCGCCGAGCAGCACCTCCAGCTCGCCCGAGATCCACGTCCGCTGGTGGACGCCGTTCGTGACCGACGTGATCGGGACCTCGTCGACCCGCTTCTCGGGCCAGAGCCCGTGCCACATCTCGCGGGACACGGCCCCGTGGAGCTCGGAGACGCCGTTCGCGTACTGCGACGTGCGGAGCGCGAACGGCGTGAGCCCGAAGCCGGTCTCGCTCGCGTCGACCCTGCCGAGCGCCAGGAAGTCATCCCAGGCGAGGCCGCAGCGCTCGACGAGCCCGCCGAGGGCCGCGCGGACGAGCTCGGGATCGAAGACCTCGTTCCCTGCCGGCACCGGTGTGTGAGTAGTGAAGACCGTTGAGGCACGCAGCCGCTCGATCGCCTCCTCCGCCGACAGTCCCTGCTCCTCGACGAGCTCGCGCATCCGCTCGAGCTGGAGGAAGGCGGAATGGCCCTCGTTCAGGTGGAAAACCGTCGGCTCGAGCCCGAGCCGGCGCAGCACCCGGACGCCGCCGACCCCGAGCAGGACTTCCTGGCGGAGCCGGTTCGCCCGATCGCCACCGTAGAGCGTGTCGGTGACCGCCCACTCCGGGTTGCCTTCGACATGCGTGTCGATGAGGTAGAGGGACGTGCGGCCGACCCGTGCGCGCCAGACCGCGAGCTGCACCGGCACGAGGTTCCCGGCGTCGTCGGCGAGCTCGACGACGGGAGCCATGGGCACCACCTCGAGCGGCAGCCGTGTCGTAACGGTCAGCGGGTAGAGCTCGAGCTGCCGGTCGGTCTCGTCGAGCAGCTGCCGGAAGTAGCCGCGGCGGTAGAAGAGGCCGATCCCCACGAGCGGCAGCCCGAGCTCGGACGCGGCCTTGAGATAGTCGCCGGCGAGCACGCCGAGCCCTCCGGAGTAGATCGGCAGGCTCTCGTCCAGGCCGAACTCTGCGGAGAAGTACGCCACGAGCAGGTCGGACGGGCCGCCGCGCTCGCGCCACCAGGTCTCCTCGCCGCGATCGCGCGCGAGTCGCCCCTGGACCCGCGCCAGCCGGTCGAGATAGTCGGGCGTGAGCGCCCGCGCAAGGTCGTCGTCCGTGAGCTCGCACAGCAGCGCGGTCGGGTTGTGGTGCAGCTCGGCGAAGCGGCGCGGCTCGAGCGCGTCGAACAGGAGCCGGGCCTCGGCGATCCACGTGAAGGAGAAGTTGCTCGCGATCTCGAGGAGCGTCGCGCGCAGCGTCGCGCCGTCGTGTACCTCCGCCACGAAGCGGCACCCTAACGTCCGCTCCGGCCCTCACGCGGCGGGTGTCGAGCGGCTCGGCTGCTAGCGTTTCCGGTACCGGAGAGCTTTGACAGGCAGCTTGGCGACCGGTTCAACAAACGCCTAAAGCGCCCGAGAGCAGCGCTCCCGGGCCTGTTGTAAGGAGACCAGGTGCAGGACACGCGGGAACGGCTCGAATCGATCCTCAGGCAGCGCATCGGCGTCCTCGACGGCTCGTGGGGGGTGCTGATCCAGAAGCGCGTGCGCGGGGAGGAGGAATACCGGGGCGAGCGCTTCCGCGACCACCCGCGCGACGTCGCCGGCAACCCGGACCTGCTCAACCTGACTCGGCCGGACATCGTGCGCGACATCCATCGCTCGTATTTCGAGGCGGGCGCCGACATCGCGACGACCAACACCTTCACCGCCACCCGGATCGGGCAGGCCGACTACGCCCTCGAGGACGTCGCGGCGGAGATGTCGCTCGAAGGAGCGCGGCTCGCCCGGGAGGTCGCCGACGAGTTCGGCGGGCTCGTGGCCGGCTCCGTCGGGCCGCTCAACGTCTCGCTCTCGCTCTCGCCGCGGGTGGACGACCCCGCGTTCCGCTCGGCCACGTTCGACCAGGTCGCCGAGGCGTACGCCGAGCAGATCCGCGCCCTGCGCGAGGGAGGCGCCGACCTGCTCCTGATCGAGACGGTCTTCGACACGCTCAACGCGAAGGCCGCGATCGTCGCCGCCCAGGATGGGGCGCCGGTGCTGCCGCTCTGGCTCTCGTTCACGGCGGTCGACAAGAGCGGCCGCAACCTCTCCGGGCAGACCGTGGAGGCCTTCTGGGTCTCGGTCGAGCACGCGCGGCCGCTCGTGGTGGGCGTCAACTGCTCCCTCGGCGCGGCCGAGATGCGGCCCTTCGTCGAGGATCTCGCCGGGATCGCGCCGACGTGGGTCGCCTGCTATCCCAACGCCGGCCTGCCCAACGCGCTCGGCGAGCACGACGAGCTGCCGGAGGACACGAGCCGCTACCTCGGCGAGTTCGCGCGGGACGGGCTCGTCAACATCGTCGGCGGCTGTTGCGGGACGACGCCGGAGCACGTGCGCCAGATCGTGGCGGCGGTCGAGGCTGTCCCGCCGCGCGTTGTTCCGGAGCCCCGCGCTGCGACCCGCTTCAGCGGTCTCGAACCCTTCGAGATTCGTGACGACTCCAGCTCCAATTTCACGATGATCGGGGAGCGGACGAACATCACCGGCTCGGCGCGTTTCCGTCGCCTGATCGAGGGCGGCGACTTCCAGGCGGCGCTCGACGTCGCGCTCGAGCAGGTGCGCGGCGGCGCCAACCTCCTCGACGTCAACATGGACGCCGACCTGCTCGACGGCGAGCGGGCCATGACGACGTTCCTCAACCTCGTCGCCACCGAGCCCGAGGTGGCGCGGATCCCGATCGTGGTCGACAGCTCGCGCTGGACGGTGCTCGAGGCCGGGCTCAAGTGCGTCCAGGGGAAGGGCGTCGTCAACTCCCTCTCGCTCAAGGAGGGCGAGGAGCAGTTCCTCGAGCAGGCTCGCGCGGTGCGGCGCTACGGCGCCGGGGTCGTCGTGATGGCGTTCGACGAGGAGGGCCAGGCCGAGACGGTCGAGCGCAAGGTCGCGATCTGCGGGCGTGCCTACCGCCTCCTTGTCGAGCAGGCAGGCTTCCCGCCCGAGGATCTGATCTTCGACCCGAACGTCCTGGCCGTCGCGACCGGCATCGAGGAGCATCGCGGCTTCGCGAAGGCGTTCCTCGAGGCGCTGCCGCTGATCAAGGAGCGCTGCCCCGGGGCGCGCACGAGCGGCGGAATCTCGAACCTCAGCTTCGCCTTCCGCGGCAACGACGCCGTGCGCGAGGCGATGCACTCGTCCTTCCTCTACCACGCGATTCGGGCCGGCCTCGACATGGGGATCGTCAACGCGGGTCAGCTCGTGGTCTACGAGGACATCGAACCGGACCTGCTCGAGCGCGTGGAGGACGTCATCTTCGACCGGCGGCCCGACGCGACGGAGCGGCTCGTCGAGTACGCGGGCCGCGTGCGCGGCGAGGCGACGAGGCGCGAGGTCGACCTCTCGTGGCGCGAGGCGCCGGTCGAGAAGCGCCTCGAGCACGCGCTCGTGCACGGCATCGTCGACTTCATCGAGGAGGACACCGAGGAGGCGCGACGGCGTGCCGATCGTCCCCTCGACGTGATCGAAGGACCGCTCATGGCCGGGATGCAGGTCGTGGGCGATCTCTTCGGAGCGGGGAAGATGTTCCTGCCGCAGGTCGTGAAGAGCGCGCGCGCGATGAAGCGGGCGGTGTCCTATCTCGAGCCGTACGTGGAGGCCGAGCAGGCCGCAGGCGGCGGAGCGCCGCGCGCCCGCGGCAAGGCGGTGCTCGCGACGGTCAAGGGCGACGTCCATGACATCGGCAAGAACATCGTCGGCGTCGTCCTCGGCTGCAACGACTACGACGTCGTCGACCTCGGCGTGATGGTGCCGGCCGAGCGGATCCTCGACGTCGCGGTCGAGGAAAAGGCGGACGTGGTCGGGCTCTCCGGGTTGATCACACCGTCGCTCGACCAGATGGTCGACGTCGCGCGCGAGATGGAGCGGCGCGGGATGGACCTGCCGCTCCTGATCGGGGGCGCGACCACGTCGCGCCAGCACACTGCGGTCCGGATCGCGCCGGCGTACTCGCAGCCGGTCGTGCACGTGCTCGACGCCTCGCGCGTCGTGCGAGTCGTCTCCGACCTCCTCGACCCCGAGCGCCGGGCGCGGCTCGACGTCGAGAACCGCGCCGAACAGGACCGGCTGCGCGAGCTCCACGCGGAGAAGGAGCGCAAGCCGCTGCTGCCGCTCGAACAGGCCCGGGAGAACCGGCATAGCGTCTCATTCGAGGAGCTGCCCGTGCCGGAGTTCACGGGCCGCCGTCTCGTCGAGGCCGACCTCGCGACGCTGCGCGAGTACATCGACTGGCAGTTCTTCTTCCACGCCTGGGAGCTGAAGGGCAAGTTCCCGGCGATCCTGGAGGAGCCGGCGGCCCGCGAGCTCTTCGAC
>DATEPQ010000062.1:0-6288 GCA_035273125.1 Gaiellaceae bacterium | reverse complement strand
GCTCCTCGGAGTCGGCGAGCTCGAGGATCTGCTGCTTCTCCTCCGTCTTGAGGCGGAGCGTCGAGGCGACGAGGTTGGAGAGGCCGCTCGGGTCCTCGATGTTCGCGGCGGCGATCTGCAGCTCCTCGGGCAGGTACGGCGCGAGGCCGATGATCCGTCCGAACAGGGCCTGCGCGCTCCGCAAGAGCGCCTCGAGCCCGCGGCTCTCCGTCGTCTCGTCCGCCACGGGAGAAAACCGCGCAACGAGATACGGGTCGTCGGTCACCGGCTCCTCGAGCCGGATGCGGCGCAGGCCCTGGACGAGGATCCGCAGCGTCCCGTCGGGGACGCGGATCATCTTGTGCACGACCGCCGCCGTCCCGATGTCGTAGAGGTCGTTCCAGCCGGGCGCCTCGACCTCCGCGTCGCGCACCGTGACGAGCGCGAGCAGGCGCTCGCCGCCCACGACGTCGTCGACGAGCGCGATCGAGCGCTCCTGGCCGATCGCGAGCGGCGTCATGGAGTCGGGGAACACGACCGTCTCCTTGAGCGGCAGCACGGGAAGCTCGGCCGGGATCTCGTCGACCTGCGCCGGGGGCGTCTCCGTGAACTCGACCTCGCTCATCCAGCCCGCCTTTGGCGGGCGGTCTTCTGGCCGCGCGCCGGCGGCTCTGCCGCCGGCGCTCGCAGTCCTGTCAGCGGCACCTCCAGCCGCAGCATTCCCGCCTCGTAGGTCGCGGTCGCCTCGTCGGGGTCGACGTCTTCCGCGAGCTCGATCCGCCGCTCGAACGGGCCGTACTCGATCTCGACCTGGTGATAGCGCGCCGCGGCCGGATGCGGGCGCTCGCGGACGCCCGAGACGACGAGGGCCGTGCCGACGGCGACGATCCGCACCTCGGCGGGGTCGATGCCCGGCAGCTCGAGTACGAGATGGAGTGCCGGCGGGTCGTCGGTCCGGTAGCAGTCGCACTGCGGCTGGAAGCCTCGCCGCGGCGCTGAAAAGCGCGCGACCTCCCAGAGCTCTCGGCGCCCCGTCATGGCACGGAAGTACCCTCTGCGGCCTAGCGGAGAACCTCCGCGCGCCCGAGGAGCGACTCGGCGAGTCTCCGCGAGGCTTCATCCACGAGCTCGCCCTCGAAGCGAGCCGCTTCATCTGCCGCCGCGAGGATCCGCTGCGCGCGCTCGAGCTCGGCTGGAGACGGGGTGAAGATGCGGTTGATGGGCTCGATCTGGCTCGGGTGGATGACCCACTTGCCGTCGTACCCGTGCCCGAGGGCGCGTCGCGCGGAGAGGACGAGCCCCAGGTCGTCGCCGAGACGCGCGTGCGGCCCGTCGAGCGCCTGCAGGCCCTCGGCACGGGCGGCCGCGAGCACACGTGCGAGCGCGTACTCGGTGGCACCGGCGCCGATCGTGAGGACGGGCACGCCGAGCGACGCGGCGAGGTCGGCCGGACCGAAGACGAGCGCCTCGAGCCCGTGCCCGGCACCGGCGATGCGCTCGACCTCGACGAGTCCACGCGCGGTCTCGATCTGGGCCTCGAGGCCGACGCCCTCGGGGAGTCGCTCGGCCGCGGCGGACACGTCCTCCGCGGACTCGACCTTCGGGAGTACGACGACGTCGGGACGAGTCCCCGCCGCCGCGCGGAGGTCGTCCTCCCACCACGGCGTCGAGCGTGCATTGACGCGGAGCGCGGAGGTGCGCGCGAGAGGCCCGCGCTCCAGCGCGGCGACCGCGAGCCCACGAGCGCGCTCCTTGTCCTCGGCCGCGACCGCGTCCTCGAGATCGACGATCACCTCGTCCGCACCGAGCGAGGGCGCCTTCGCGAGCATCCGCTCGCTCGAGCCGGGAACCGTCAGGCAGGAGCGACGCGCGCGGCCGGGCACGCCCGAACGCTAACGCCGCCGCGCGGTGGCCGGCCGGCGACGCTCGCGAGCCGGATGACGTCTTCGCCGCTCGGGCCGCGGCCACTCGAGCGTCAGCGAGCCGCCTATTGGCACCGCGTGCCAGCGCCCGGCGAGGTCGTCGAGCTTCCGCTGGAGCTCGGGTGGGAGCGTGCGCTTGCGCCACCCCTGCTCGAGCTCCCCGGCGAGTTGCTCGGAGCGTCTCCCGTCCGGGAGCCGGGTGCGGGCGATCCGCTGCTTGCGCCACATCTTCGCGACCAGGGTCGGATCCACGGGCTGAAAGATGCGGGCATTCCCGCCGGCCGCGAGATCCCCGAAGACCCCACCGTCGAGGCCGTACTCGGCTTCCGCGACGAAGTGGAGGAGGTCATGCGGCAGGAAGTCGTCGTAGCCGATCGAGCCGCACCACAGATCGGGATACCGGTCGCGGGCGACGGCGACGGCGTAGCGTCTCGGGCCCCTCTTGACGAACGTGACCTTCACCGTGTCTTCTCCCGGAGGAAGAAGGCGTACTGCCCTCCTTCGAACGTCGTCTCTCCGTGCGGCCTGAAGTCGAGCTTCTCCAGGACGTGCATCGCCGTCGCGTTCTCGGGACCGGTGATGGCCGTGAGGCGGTCGAAGCCGGCGGCGAACGCAGCGCGCACGATCGCCTCCGACGCCTCCGTGGCGTAGCCGCGTCGCCGCGCGTGTGACGCGACGACGCAGCCGAGGTCGAGCTCACGGCGGCCCTCGATCTCCTCCCACTGCAGGCCGGCCAGCGCGACCGCACGACCGCTCTCCCTGTCGACTGCGGCCCAGAGGCTCATCCCGCCGTCCCGCTCGAAGCGGTCGACCTTCTCCCGGATCCAGTCGGCGGATTCACCGAGATCCTTTGCGTCCCCGAGCTCGAGCGGCCGGATGACCAGTCGCTCGGTCTCGATTGGGAGCTCGATCCTCAGGTCTTCTGCCATACGGACACATGCTTTCGGCTCTCCGCGGTGAACGGCGAGCGGTCCCAGTCGGCCCAGCGCTCGTGCAGCTCCAGCCCCGCCAGCCGGGCCATCAGGTCGAGCTCGGCCGGAGAGACGGAACGGAACGGCACCGAGAGCCGCCGCCACTCACCGTCGACGAGCGAGAAGTGGTGAGAGACTAGTCGTTGGGTGTCGAAGTCGAGCTCGTCGATGCCGACGTGCGTGTCGCTCAGGTCGAAGACCTCGAGCGCCTGCGTGTTCGGGGTCCCGACTTCGACGACGAAGAAGCCGCCCGGCTCGAGGTGCGCGGCCGCGGTCGCGAACACGTCGACCTGGCCCTCCTGGGTGGTCACGTTGTTGATCGAGTTGAAGACGAGGTAGACGAGCGAGAACGTGCCCTCGACTCGCGCCGTGGTCATGTCCCCGACCTCCACCGGGATCGCGTCCACTTTGCGCCGCAGCTGCGCCGTCATGTCGGGCGAGAGCTCGATGCCCGTGACGCGGACCCCGCGCTCGGCGAGCGGCACGGCGACGCGGCCGGTGCCGATCGCGAGCTCGAGCGCACCGCCGCCCGCAAGGGGAAAGAGGAAGTCGACGACCGGCTCGACCGGCATCCCGGCCGTCGACTCGTCGTAGCGCTCGGCGATCTCGCCGGCGAACCAGTCCTTCATCCCGACCGCTTCAGCTTCCCGTGCTTCTTCGCATGCCGCTCACCGACCTTGAAGATCGCCAGCCCGATCGGCGTGGCCAACACCGCGATGATCAGCAGCGGCCAGACGTCGGCCCAGACCAGCCCCGTGCCGTGGATGATCGAGGCCCGGTCGCCCCGCAAGGCGTAGGTCGCCGGCGAGAACTTGGCTACCCACTGCATCCACTCGGGCATGACCGTGACCGGGTAGTAGACGCCCGAGACGACGAGCATCACGCCCTGGCAGACGAAGCCGAGCTGCGCGCCCTTCTCCGGTGAGATCAGCGGCAGAACCGAGGTCATGATCCCGACGCCGATGAACGAGAGCGATGCCAGCGCGAGCAGCGCGAGCGCCGCCCCGTAGTTCGCGTTCGGAGCATGGATGCCGATGAAGGCCGCGACCGCGAAGAAGAGGACCGCCGCCCGGATGAGCCCGTAGAGCACCGCGAACGCGCCCTGCCCGAACAGGTGCACGAGCCGCGACAACGGGGCCATGAACGTGTACTCGATCGTCCCTTCCCAGCGCTCCCAGGCCACCGTCTCGGTCATGAACTCGAAGATGATCCCGAGGAAGGCCCAGATGGTGGCACCGACGAGCAGCCTCGTCGCGAGGGTGTTCTCCGCGGCGGGCGCCAGCCCCGCCGAGCGCGCGATGAAGACGATCGTGAGCGTGTTCGCGATCGTCCAGACCATGAACGCGAGGTCCCACAGGAAGTACCGCTTCGTGAGGTAGACGTTCCGCTCGACGATGCCGAACAGGCCGACGAGCTGGTTCCGCATCTCCACGGCGTACGCACTCATGCGAACACCTCCCTGTACTCGTCGTCCTCGTCGTCGCCGCTCTCCTCCTCGAACTCGCGCCCGGTCGCGGCGAAGAACGCCTGCTCGAGCGTCTCCACGCCGAAGCGCCGCTTCACGTCCGCAACCGGCTCGAGGAAGAGCAACCGGCCGCGGTCGAGGATCCCGACCCGGTCCGCGAGCGTCTCGGCCTCGGCCATGTCGTGGGTGCAGAGGAGGATCGTCGCGTCGTGCTCGGCCCGCACCTGCCGGATGAAGTCCTGCACCTCGAGCTTCGAGCGCGGGTCGAGCCCGGTCGTCGGCTCGTCGAGGAGGAGCAGGACGGGCGAGGTCAGGAGCGCCCGTGCGAGCGCGACCTTCTGCTGCATCCCGCGCGAGAGGTTCTCCATCGCCTCGCCGCGCCGCTCGGGCGGGAAGCCGACCCGGCCCAGGATCTCGGGGACGCCCGAGTTCGTCTGCCGCGGTGTCATCCCGTAGAAGCGCGCCGCGTACGAGAGGTTCTCGGACGCGGACATCTTCTTGAAGAAGCTCGCCTCGACCGAGACGCGGTTGACGAGCCGGCGGATCGTCGACGCCTCGCGGTCCACGTCGTGGCCGAACACCCGCGCCTCGCCGCCGTCGTTGATCAGCAGCGTCGAGAGCAGGCGGACGAGCGTCGACTTCCCCGAGCCGTTCTGGCCCAGGATGGCCACGCACTCGCCGCGCGCGATCGTGAAGGTGACGTCGTCGAGCGCGGGCCACGGACGCTTGCGCGCGAAGCGGCCGGCCTTGCGGTTGCGGCGACGGAACGTCTTCCGCAGGTCGCGCACCTCGACGGCGGGCGCCTCGCGGTCTAGACGTGAAGCCAGATCGATTGTGGATGGTGCAAGAGTGGACATGCTGCTCCTTCGGAAGAGTGGAACGGAGGACGGAGGCCGCCGGTGAGGCGGCGCGCGGACCTAACGGGAGCCGCGCGGGCCGGCGAGCCGCACAGTGGCGCCTCCCCGGTTCCGGTCCATCACGTTCGCGAGCAACATGGCTGACGCAGGGTAGGTGCTCCGCCAGGCTGCGTCAAATGTGCGGCCTGAGCGGGAGCTTTGCTCGACGCCGGCCGCCGGGGGTGCTAGCTTCGGCGGCAGGCGGTGCGCCGGAGGAGGCGGCCGCCGGGGCGAAGGAGCCTCGTGACCTCAGCGGTCGCGGGGCTTTTTTGTTGGTCCAGCGAGGAGGAGCCGGTGGTCAAGGTCGAGGCGGTGGTCGTGAGGGAGCGGGTCGAGACGGTGATCGACGCCGTCGAGGAGGAGACCGGGCACGTCGGCGTCACCGTCCTCGAGGCGATCGGGCACGGGCGCGAGCGCGGCGTGACGCACGAGTACCGCGGCCGCACGTTCGAGTCGCGCTTCCTGCCGAAGGCGCATCTCACGTTCGTCGTGGCCGACGCGCTCGCGGAACGGGTCGTGGGCGCGATCGCCGATGCCGCCCGCACCGGCCATTCCTCCGGAGACGGCCTCTGCTGGGCGTCGCCCGTCGGCCACGTCGTCCACCACCGCACAGGGGAGCGTCTCGGATGACCCAGCACCAGTTGCTCATCGCCGCGAACACCATCTGGGTCGTCGTCGCGGCCGTGCTCGTCATGTTCATGCAGGCGGGCTTCGCGTTTCTCGAGGCCGGGCTGACGCGGATGAAGAACGCCGCGCACATCGCCGGCAAGAACGTGCTCGTTTTCGGCGTCGCTTCGCTCGTCTACTGGCTCGTCGGATTCGGGATCGCCTTCGGAAGTGGGAACGGCGTCCTCGGTACGCATGGCTTCGCGCCCTCGGCCGACGCGTTTCTCTCGGTCGGCAAGGCGCCCTTCGCCGCTTTCGCGGGGATCCCGGGCGCGGCCGGCTGGCTGTTCGAGGTCGTCTTCGCCGGGGTCTCGCTCGCGATCGTCTGGGGCGCGATGGCCGAGCGCGCGAAGCTCTGGGTCTACTTCGCGTTCGGCGCGATCTTCACC
>DATEPQ010000061.1:0-5468 GCA_035273125.1 Gaiellaceae bacterium | reverse complement strand
ATCCGGCGCGTGATCGAGGAGTCGCACGAGCTCGCGCTGTCGGTTCTGCGCGAGCACATGGACGAGCTCCACAAGATCTCGTCGATCCTCATCGAGCGCGAGACGATCGACAAGGATCAGTTCGAGCGACTGCTCGCGGGCGAGGACGAAGGGACGGTCTTCCCGGACGAGTCCCCGGCTGAGCCCGAGCAGCCGGAGCCGGAGGCGCAGCCGAAGCGCGAGCGCCCCCGCCCGCGCCCGTTCCCGCTGCCGGGTTCGGCCATGCAGGGCCCGGACCCCGCGAACAGCTAGCTCAGCAGCTCAGCCTGCAGTCGTGCCGAGGACGTTGGTCGGCACGTGCGGCGAGCTCCTCCTCGGTGGGCGCCTCCCGGCGGAACAGGCGCTGATCGACGCGCTGATCTTCAGGTGAGCACGCGCTCGAGCGCCACGCGATCGGTCGGCTCGCCGTGTGCCGGCAGCACGAGCTCGATGGGCAGGTCGAGCAGAGGCCGGAGCCGGTCGACGACGTCCTCGCGCGTGACGTGCTTGCGGCCGCCGAGCTGGATGGTGAGGCCGCCGCCGAAGTCCGAGAGCGAATCGCCCGTGACGATCGCGTTGACCGCCGCCACCCAGAAGACGAGATCGTTGTCCTCCCGGCCCGCGTACGCAGTCATGCCGAACGGCCATTCGCCCGGGCCGTGGAACTGGCCCTCGCCCTCGCCCGCGCGCAGCCACGCGAGATCTTCGCTCTCCATGCCGCGCACGCGGTCGGGGTCGATTCCGAACTTCTCGACCCAGTCCTGCCACGTGTCCGCCGGCGGCGTGTGCACCGGCAGGCCGAGCCCGCGCGCGTCGCGCTCGTGGTACGGCGCGGTCAGGACGACGGCGGTCGCTCGCTCCCGCAACTCGTCGGGAACCGCGAGCGGGTCGAACAAGATGAGGTCGTCGCCGAACTCGATCGCGTAGGAGGAGACGAGCTCGGGCCACCACTGCTGTTCGTCCCAGTCGGGATGCGCCGACTGCCAGTGCCAGACGCCTGGTCGCACCTCGCGCATGGGCGGATCTTATTTGTGCGCGCTCACGACCGGCGTCGCCGGCGTGTCGAAGAGGCGCGTCAGGTCGCTGCTCAGGCTCGCCTGGAGCGGCCTCGTGCGCAGGCTGCCCGCGATGTTGTTCAGCTCCCAGGGATCCTTCTTCAGGTCGTAGAGCTCGCGCCAGCCGTTCCGGAACTCGACCCAGAGGCTTCGTCTCGTCTGCACGGCGACGTACGGCGGAGGGCCGCCTTCGCGCAGCATGTCCTTGCCGAGGAACTCCTCGAGGAAGGCATGGCGCCAGGGAACCTGCTGGCCGTGGAGGAACGGAACGAGGCTGCGACCGTCCTGGGGCAACGTGGGCGTGATTCCGGCCAGCTCGGTGATCGTGGGCGCGAGGTCGATGTTGAGCACCGGCTGATTGTTCTTCCGGGCGCCCGTCGTCCATGGCGTTCGCACGACGAGCGGGACGTGGGTGGACTCCTGGTAGGGCCAGACCTTGCCGCCGAGTCGGTGCTCTCCCCAGAGGAAGCCGTTGTCGCTCGTGTAGACGATCACGGTGCGGTTCAGCTCGTGCCGGTCCTTGAGCGCCTGCACCACCTTCCCGACGCTGCGGTCGAGCGAGAGGAGCGCCTCCTCCTGCCTGATGCGGACATGGTTGATGTAGATCTGCGCAGCGGCACTGAGCATGTCCTTGTGCCAGAAGCGCCAGGGCTCCTTGCCGACGTTGCGCTGGTTGAAGGCGGGCGAGTGGATCGGCGCGATGTTCTGGAGCTTGCCCTGGTCGCGCTTGTCCGGGATGGCCGGCAGGTGCGGGGTCACCGGCGCGAAGTAGAGGAAGAACGGGCGGCGCGCTCCGTGGATGAAATTGACGGCCTTGTGGGTCAGAACCGTCGTCGAGTAGTCCGCCGGCTTGCTCCCGTAGTGCTCCAGCCGGCCGTTGTCGTTGATCGAGTAGTTGTAGTACGCCTCCATCGGGATGCTGTCCAGGACCTGCCAGTTGTCCCAGCCGGGCGGGATCGCATGGTGGCCGGCGACGCCCGTGTAACCGTTGATGTACTTGCCGACCAGCGCCGTCTTGTAGCCGGCGTTGTGCATCCAGACGGGCAGGTCGTCGGTCTCGTCCTTCTTGAAGGCCGGGTACGCGTGCACGCCGAAGTTGTCCAGGACGCCGGTGTGATGGGCGTACTGGCCGGTCAGGATGCTCGCCCGGGAGGGCCCGCACATCGGGGTCGTCACGTGCGCGTCGGTGAAGTTCACGCCGTGGTCGACGAGCAGATGCTTGACGTTCTTCATCACCGTGGTGCCGTCCCAGCGCTCGTCGTCGCTCAGGATCACGACGACGTTGAGCCGCTGGTCGACCCGGTGGTTGTACCGGGCCGACGGCTTGCCTGCCGAGGCGCGTACGGCTCCGAAGAGAGCGCCGAAGACGAGCAGTAACGCGGCCCCCAGCCAGATCCAGGCAACCCTCCGCACCGGCTGCAAAGTAGCGCTACTTGCTAAGCGTTGCCTGAGACTTCTCAAAGCGTCGTCAATCGACATCCGCGCAGAAGATACGGCGCGCGTCGGCCGGGGAGTCACAGACCTCTTGATCACGCATGACTCCTACGACTCAGCGCTCGCCGGAGGTCCCGAGCTGGATCGGGTCGAGGAGCGAGCGGCGGCAGCGCACGGGCGCGAGCTTAGGAGAAACCTGCCGAAAATGGAAGTCCGCTATCGGTCGTCGTCGCCGATTGCGACGGGGCGCGCCGCCGGCTCCTGCTTCACGCGCAGCATGGCCTCGATGTAGAGCTCGCGGACGACCTCCATGTTGGGCCGTGGGTCGTTCCGCCACGAAGCCGGCAGCTGGTTCCGCAGCCGGGCGCGGGCGGCACTTTCCCGTTCCCAGTACTCGAGGAGGCGGTCGTCGATCATCGCAGCGGGTATGTCGGCACGGGGCGCCCGGTGCTTTAGTTTCCGGCGTGATCGCGATCGAGGAGCGGTTTCCCCGGCCGTCGGTGATGGGCGTCGTCAACGTCACGCCCGACTCGTTCTCGGACGGCGGTGTCCATCTCGATCCCGACGCTGCCGCGTCGGCGGCGCGCCGGATGGTCGAAGAGGGAGCGGCGATCGTCGACGTCGGCGGCGAGTCGACGCGGCCGGGGTCCGTGGGCGTCTCCGCCGAGGAGGAGCTGCGGCGGGTCGTGCCGGTCCTCGAGCGCCTCGCCGGTGACCTCCCGGTCTCGATCGACACGTCGAAGGCGGCCGTCGCGCGCGCCGCGGTCGAGCGTGGGGCGATCCTCGTCAACGACGTGACCGCGTTGCGTGGGGACCCCGAGCTCGCCGGAGTGGTGGCGGGCGCCGGCGCCTATCTCTGCCTCATGCACATGCAGGGCGAGCCGCGGACGATGCAGGTCGAGCCGCGCTACGACGACGTCGCAGCCGAGGTCGCCTCGTTCCTCGAGCAGCGCCTCGCCTTCGCGGTCGCGCAGGGCATCCCCGAGGAGCGGGTCTGCCTCGACCCGGGCATCGGCTTCGGCAAGACGGTCGCGCAGAACATGGAGCTCGTGCGCCGGCTCGACGTCCTGCTCGCGCTCGGGAGGCCGGTGCTCGTGGGCTTCTCGCGGAAGAGCTCCCTGCGGAAGCTGACGGGTTCCGACGACCTGCTCGGCGCGAGCGTCGCTGCCGCCGTCGCGGCCTTCGAGCGCGGGGCGACGATCCTGCGCGTCCACGACGTGAAGCCGCATGTCGACGCGCTCACGGTCGCCGGCGCAATCGCGTGATCGCGGTCGAGGTCAGAGACCTGCGCGTGTTCGGTCGCCACGGCGTGCACGAGGAGGAGCGCGAGCGGGGCCAGGAGTTCGTCTTCGACGTCGACCTCGAGGTTGGGGAGCGCGGCACCAACGACCGGCTCGAGGACGCCGTCGACTACGTGGAGGTGGCGCGGGTGGTTCAGGAGGTCTCCGACGGCCGCCGGTTCAACCTGCTCGAGGCGCTTGCCACCACGGTCGCGGACGAGCTCGCGCAGCGGTTCCGCCCGGACCGGATACGCGTCCGGGTGCGGAAGCCCGAAGTCCGGCCGGCGGGGCTCCAGGGCACGGTGGGCGTTACCGTCACGAGACCGTGACGCGCGCGTACGTCGGGCTCGGCGCGAACCTGGGCGACCGTGAGCGCACGCTGCGCGAAGCCGTGGCTGCTCTCGCCGCCGAGGACGGGATCGAGGTCGTCGCCGTTTCGGCCTTGCGCGACACGGAGCCCGTGGGCGTCGGCGAGCAGCCGCTCTTCCTCAACGGTGCCGCCGAGCTCGAGACCACTCTGACCGCGCGCGGGCTGCTCGAGCGGCTGCTCGCCGTCGAGCAGCGCTTCGGGCGCGTGCGAGTCCCGGGCGAGCACGGCCCACGGACGCTCGACCTCGACCTGCTCCTCTACGGCGGCGCGGTGATCGAGGAGCCGGGTCTAAGCGTCCCGCACCCGCGCCTGCACGAGCGCCGCTTCGTCCTCGAGCCGCTCGCCGAGCTGGCTCCCGGCCTCGTCGTGCCGGGGCGCGGGGAGGTGGAATCCCTGTTGACAGGGGTACACTGACCCCGTGTCCCACCTCGACGATCTCGACGAGTACGAGGCAGAGCTCGAGCTCGCGCTGAAGCGGGAGTACCAGGCGGTCTTCGCGCTCTTCCGCTTCTGCGTTCTGACGCAGGACGCGACCTATCTCTGCAACAGGCTCGACGTGCAGCAAGCGGCGCCGACCTCCGCCGGCGGCCTCCCGTTCTTCCAGCTCGAGCTCGAGGACGTCTGGGTCTGGGACAAGAACCGGCCGACGCGGATCATCCCGCGCGCGAAGGTCTTCACCTCGGGCGACGTGACGGTCGAGGAGCTCCGCGGCGAGGGCGACGAGCCGCAGCTGACCGCCGAGGCGCTCGCCGAGCGCATCGGCGAGCCGTTCCGCCTCGAAGACGAGTAGCGTCCCGGCCGCGATGCTGCTCGCGGTCGACGTCGGGAACACGCAGACGGTCTTCGGTCTCTACGAGGGGCCTGAGCTAGGCGAGCGCTGGCGAATCGCCACCGAGGCGCACCGCACTGGGGACGAGCTGGGCGCACTGCTCGCGGACTTCCTCGAGCTCGGCTCGATCGACGGGATCTGCCTCTCCTCGACGGTTCCGAGGCTCGTCCCCGAGTACGAGCACGTCGCCGAGCGGTGGGTCAAGGCCGAGCTACTCGTCATCGGGCCGGGCGTGCGCACCGGGATCCCGATCGAACACGAGGCGCCGCGGGAGATCGGGCCGGACCGCATCGTCAACGCCGTCGCCGCCTACGAGGCCCGCCAGGGCCCCGTGATCGTCGTCGACCTCGGCACGGCGCTGACCTGGGACGTCGTCAACGCCGAGGGCGAGTACATCGGCGACATCATCGCCCCGGGCGTCGAGATCTCCATGGAGGCGCTCACCGCGCGCGCCGCCGCGCTGCCGAAGATCGACCTCACGC
>DATEPQ010000060.1:0-15122 GCA_035273125.1 Gaiellaceae bacterium | reverse complement strand
ATCCTCGTCTCCTCGTTCGCCTCGAACGTGCACCGGATGCAGCAGGCGGCCGACGTCGCGCTCGACTGCGGGCGCAAGATCGCCTTCGTCGGCCGGTCGATGCGGAAGAACGGGAACATCGCGCGCAACCTCGGCTACATGAACGTGCCCGACGAAGCCATCTTGCGACCGCACGAGCTCGCCGAGCTGCCGCGTGACCAGCAGCTGATCCTCTGCACCGGCAGCCAGGGCGAGCCGATGTCGGCGATGACGCGGATCGCGTACAACGACCATCCGGCCGTCCAGGTCGAGCGGGGCGACACCGTGATCATCTCCGCCAAGCCGATCCCGGGGAACGAGCTGCGCGTCCACGACGCGATCAACCGGCTCGCGAGGATCGGTGCCGAGGTGCTGCACGAGGACAACGCGCCCGTGCACGTGTCCGGCCACGGCTGTGCCGAGGAGCTGCGCACGATCATCGGCCTCCTGCGGCCGAAGGCCGTGATGCCGGTGCACGGCGAGTTCCGGATGCTGGCCGCCCACGCGCAGCTCGCCCGCGAGGGAGGGGTGCCGGAGGACCGGATCGTCCTCGCCGAGAACGGCAGCGTCGTCGAGCTCAGGGACGGCGTCCCGCGCATCGTGGACGAGGTCGAGGCCGGCGTGACGTTCGTCGACGGGCTCGGCGTGGGGGACGTCCACGACGTCGCTCTGCGCGACCGGCGCCGCCTGTCCGAGGACGGGATCCTGATCGTGGTCGCGACGCTCGCGGCGCAGGACGGCGGCAACCTGACGGCCGCGCCGGAGCTGATCGCGCGGGGCTTCGGCGACGGGGCGGAGCCGCTCCTCGACGAGCTGCGCGGGGAGGCGGACCGCGTCCTGCGGGAGCTGCTCGCCGACGACGTCACCGAGATCAAGCTGCTCCAGGAGCACCTGCACGACGCCCTCGGCGGCGTCGTCTACGACCGGACGCGCCGGCGGCCCATGGTGCTGCCGGTGATCGTCGAGGTCTAGCGCTTGGGCGGAAGCGAGCCGGCGTAGGCGGTCCCCCGCTCGACCCAGGCGCCGAGCGTCGCGTCGTCAGCGACGTGCGCCGCGGCCACGCGGAGCCAGCCCGCCAGCGGGCGCCCTCGCATCTCCATCGGCTCGGCGGGTGTCCTCGCGACGAGCTCGTCCGACTCCTCCGGATCGACCCGGACGAGGATCCCACCCTCGCCGCTCGCGGCGATCGCCATGTTGCCGCCGAGCAGGAACGCGAGGCCACCGAACATCCTCTGCTCCGTAAGACTGTCGTGCTCGCCCAGCAACAGGCGGATCCGGTCCGCGAGCTTCTCGTCGTAGGCCATCGGCCGTCCTCAGGACCGCGGATCCAGCGTTTTCGAAAGCTCCGCCGGCTCGCCCTCGTCCTTCTGGACGACGTCGTAGGTCTCGTTCTGCTCGACCACGGTTTCGACCGACGGGATCTCGTGCCCCCTCGCGATCACGTAGAGGCGGGCATCGCCGCGAATGCGCTCGTAGTCGGAGACGAGGACCTCCAGCCGCTCGGTGCAGTCGGAGTTGCCGCACTCGCAGATCACGGTCATCGTGCCCTGCTCCGTGCCGAAGTCGCGGTTGAGGCCCCGGATCTGCTCGTTCACCTGCCGGAAGATCGCCTCATTCAGCCCGACCCGGCGCGCCCGGTCGCTCACGCCTCCTCCTTCCTCGGGTCGAGAGCCCGGGCCACCTCGCCGCCGTCACCCGACTTGCGCACGACGAGGTGGTTGTCGTGCCGCGCGACCACGTCGCCGGTGCTCGAATGGCCCGCAACGATGAAGAACGTCGCGCCGTCCTCGCGGACGCGCTCGTACTCGCCGGAGGTGAGCCGGACCAGCTCGGTACACCGCACGTCGTCGCATTCGCAGAGGTACGGAACGCGCTCGAGCGGCGGCTCGAGCCTGCGTTCGGCCGCGCGAATCTGCTCGTTCGCCTCGCGGAACGTCGCCTCGTTTGCGGCGCGCTTCTCCTCGTCCCCGGTCGCCACCAGCCCGTGTCGTCCCCGGCGGGCGCCCGGATCACACATCGGGTTAGGCTCGCCCGCATGGCTGTGCCGAAGCTGACCGTGGTCGGCTCGATCAACCTCGACCTCGTCGCGCGGGCCGAGCGGCTGCCGCGCGCGGGCGAGACGGTGAGCGGCGCGCACTTCTCGCGCGTGCCGGGCGGCAAGGGCGCGAACCAGGCGGTCGCCGCTGCGCGCCTCGGAGCCGATACCGCACTCGTCGCCTGCGTGGGGCGGGACGAGCTCGCGGAGGACGCTCTCGCGGAGCTGCGCGGGGCCGGCGTGGAGGAGCGCTGGCTCGCCAAGGACGCTCCGACCGGGATCGCACTGATCACGGTCGACGCGGAGGGGGAGACGACCATCGTCGTCGCGCCGGGCGCCAACGAGCAGCTGCGGCCGGACGACGTCGCAATCGACGGCGCCGACGCGGTTCTCTCCCAGCAGGAGATCCCGGCCGAGACGGTCTCGCGGGCGGCCGAGCTCGCGCCACGGTTCTTCCTCAACGCCGCGCCCGCGCGGGACGGGGCGCCGGAGGCCGAGCTCACGATCGTGAACCGGCTCGAGCTCGAGGCCCTCGGCGAGCGGACGGGTCTCGTTTGCCTCACGCTCGGCGCCGAGGGGGCGGTCCTCCTCGAGAACGGGCGAGAGCTGGCACGAGCGGAGCCGCCTCCGGTCGACGCGGTTGACGGCACGGCCGCCGGCGACGCCTTCACGGCGTGCCTCGTCGTCTCGCTGCTCGAAGGCCGGTCGCACGACGAGGCGCTCCGGCGAGCGTGCATCGCCGGGGCTCTCGCCGCTTCGCGCTTCGGCGCCCAGACGTCGCTTCCGACCAGGGAGGAGGTGGATGCCCTCCTGTGAGCGTAGGCTCGACGGAGCTCACCAAGGAGCGGAGGCGGCGGCTCGGCCGGCGCCGGAGCGGAAAATGACCACCCCGATCCTCATCGACTGCGACCCCGGTCACGACGACGCGATTGCGATCCTGCTCGCGCTCGCCTCGCCCGAGGTCGAGCTGGTCGGCGTCACCGCGGTCGCGGGCAACCAGACGCTCGACAAGACGATGCGCAACGCGCTCGTCACGCTCGAGATCGCCGGCCGCAGCGACATTCCGGTCGCCGCCGGAGCCGAGGCGCCGTTACGGCGCGACCTGCGCACGGCTGCACACGTGCACGGCGAGACCGGCCTCGACGGCCCCGAGCTACCCGAGCCCTCCGCGCGGCCGGTTGACACGCATGCCGCCG
The DNA here is from genome assembly GCA_035273125.1 of Gaiellaceae bacterium. Taxonomy (GTDB): domain Bacteria; phylum Actinomycetota; class Thermoleophilia; order Gaiellales; family Gaiellaceae; genus Palsa-739. Next base: position 11,873 of record DATEPQ010000060.1, on the reverse strand, counting down.
ACTTCCTCGCGGAACGGATCGAGCCCGGAGTGGTGCTCGTCCCGACCGGGCCGCTCACGAACCTCGCGCTCATGCTCGAGCGGCACCCGGACGTACCCGACCGCCTCGAGCGCATCGTCTGGATGGGCGGAGCGATCGCGGCGGGGAACATCACGCCTGCGGCCGAGTTCAACGCCTTCGTCGATCCCGAGGCGGCGGCGACCGTCTTCGCGAGCGGGATCCCGCTCACGATGGTGGGGCTCGACGTGACGCACAAGGCACTGTTCACCCGCGCGCACGCCGAGCGCCTGAGAGGAACCGGCCGCGCCGGACGCTTCGTCGCCGAGCTGTCGGATTTCTTCCAGGCCTTCCACGAGCGCTCGTACGGCTTCGACGGCTCGCCGATCCACGACGCGATGGCCGTCGCTCACGTGATCGACCCGACGCTGCTGACGACGCGCGGCGCGAATGTGGCCGTCGAGACGCGCTCCGATTTCTGCGACGGGCGGACGGTCGTCGACCTGCGCGGGGTCACCGGCCGCGAACGGAACGCAGACGTCGGCGTCGACGTCGATGCCGAGCGGTTCCTCGAACTGCTCGTGTCGCGGTTAGCCTCGTTGCCGTGAGTCTCGTCTTCGCGTGCATCGCGCCGCACGGCGACATGGATCTCGACCCGAGCCTTCGGGCCGCGATGGAGGAGCTCGGGCGGCGCTCGGCGGCGGCCGCGCCCGACGTTGTCGTGGTCGTGTCCCCGCACTCCGTCCACGTCGAGGGTCACTTCGCCGTCGTCACGGCGGGGAAGGTGGGGGAGTGGGAGACCGACGGCGCGCTCGCCGCGAGGCTCCTCGAGGCGCCGCTGCCCATCCTCGGCGTCTCGTACGGCGGCAACGATCCGGCGACGGCGGAGTTCCCGCTCGACTGGGGAGCCGAGGTTCCGCTCGAGTTCGTCCGCCCGCCGCGCGTCGTCGTGGTCGCGCCCGCTCGCGACCGGCCGCTGGAGGAGCACCTTCAACTCGGTGAGGCGATCGCTGCACTGCCGGGACGGACTGCGCTCATAGCGAGCGCCGACAACGGGCACGCGCACGATCCCGACGGCCCGTACGGCTTCGATCCGGCCGCTGCCGCCTACGACGCGCAGCTGCAGGAGATCCTGGCCTCCGACCGCCTCGACTTCCTCCCGCTGGCCGAGCTCGTCGAGCCGGCGAAGGCCGACTCGCTCTGGCAGCTCCTCGTGCTGCAGGGAGCAGTCGGCGAGACGGCGCGGGCGGACGTCCTCGCGTATGCGGCGCCGACGTACTACGGGATGCTCGTCGCGGAGGTTCAGACCGCGGCGTAGAGCCGCCACTGGCCGGGGATCCCCTTGAGCTCGTGGACGCCGCGGTCCTCGAACTCGAGGCCGGATCCGGCGACCAGGTCCTTGACCGTGCTGGAGACGAGCACCTCGCCGGCGGCGGCGTGCGTGGCTACGCGCGCTCCCGTGTGCACGGCGATGCCCGAGATCTTGCCGTCGACGAGCTCGCATTCGCCCGTGTGGAGCCCCGAGCGAACCTCGACACCGAGCTCGCGCACTCCGTCGACGATCGCCTTGGCGCAGCGGACGGCGCGTGCCGGGCGTCGAAGGAGGCGAAAAACCCGTCGCCCGCCGTGTCCACCTCGCGGCCGCGAGCCCGTGCCAGTTGACTGCGGACGATCGCGTGGTGCCGCTCGAGCAACTCGCGCCAGGCACGGTCGCCCGCTTCGGCCATTCGCGCCGTCGAGTCGACGATGTCGGTGAAGAGCACCGTGACGAGGATCCGGTCCGGCTCCTGATCGAGCGCGTCGGCCTCCCAGGTCTCCTGCAGGAACGACTCGATCGCGTCGACCACGAGCGGTACGTCTGCCAGAGCGGGGATGTGCCCCGAGATCGGCACCTCGGCGTATCTGGCACCCGGGATGCGATCGGCGAGGTCGCGCGCGCGGTCGTTGGGGACCCACCGGTCGTCGGCGTTCTGGAGGACGAGCGTGGGGATCGCGATCGCGGAGAGCACGTGGCGGACGTCGGTCTCGACGTTCATCCGTTCGTACGCGTACTCGTCGCCCGGGCTGAGGCTGTGCCGGAACATGCGGGCGAGTGCGGCCTGTTCCTCTGCCGAGGCGGTTGGTGAGCCGCTGCGGGCCTCCTCGAGCGCGGTCCCGGCCATGTCGCGTTCCCTGACCTCCCGCAGCTCGGCGAGCTCCCGCAGAAGCTCGTCCCGGGGGCGTGTCGATCCCGCGTGGCCGCCGTAGGAGACGAGCGCCCACGCGCGGTCCGGATAGGTGGCGGCGAACAGCAGGCTGAGACGCACTCCCTCCGACCAGCCCATGATTGCGGCGCGCTGCGAGCCCGCCGCATCCATCACGGCCCGGATGTCGTCCATGCGCGTCTCGGCCGAGGGAAACCCCACGGCCCGGTCGGAAAGGCCCGTCCCGCGCTTGTCAAAGGTGATCACCCGCGCGAACGTTGCAAGGCGCTCGTTGAGTTCTCTCAGCGCGGGGACGTCCCACGAAAGCTCGACGTGACTCCCCATCGGCAGGATCAGCACGAGGTCGAAAGGCCCCTCGCCGAATACCTGGTAGGCGATGCTGGCATCGCCGCTGCGGACGTATCGCGTCTGGGGCGGCATCGACGACGGAGGATAGGCCCGGTCGTGGGCGAAAACCAAGCGCATGCCGCGCAAGCGGAAGAAGAAGCTGCGCCCCAAGCTCCCGAGCCGCGTCTAGAAGACGCGGACGAAGCGCAGCGCCCGCGCCGGCGCCCAGCACCCCGAGCTTTGGGGCCTCGGCTCCGTGGCGCTCGGACTTTTCCTCGGCGCCGTTCTCTACTTCGGCTGGAACGGGGGCTTCGTCGGCGGCTGGCTCGGCGATGGGCTCCACCGGCTCGTCGGCGACGCGAAGTACGTCGTGCCGGTCGTGCTCGCGGTGCTCGGTGCGCTCGTGGTGGCACGCAGCGCGCTGGTCGACGTCCGGCCGTTCCGCACCGGCCTGGCCGTGCTCGGCTGCGGGCTGATGATCTCGCTCGGGAAGGACCAGGGCGGCTACCTCGGCCAGCTGCTGGGCGGCGCGGTCGGGGTCGCGATCGGCGCCACCGGTTCGCTCCTGCTCGGCATCCTCCTCATGCTCGTCGGCTCACTGCTGCTTTCGGGCGCCTCGCTCGGTGCGATCCTGCGGCGCTCGGGCCGCAGCCTCCATCAGGCGGCACGCCGCGCGGGATCGCGGCGGACGCGCTCGCAGCCCGGGGGCTGGCCCGAGCCGGAGCCGATGCGTCCGACAGTTCCGCTCGCGCCGCCGGTCGATGCGGTCTCGGCGTTTCCCGACGTGGTCGGCGAGAGCGCACCGCCGCCGCACGCGGGCGCGCAGCCCGCTCCGCTCCAGACCGAGCCGGCAGCACTGCTCGAGGATCCGCCGACGCTCTTCGACGAGGTGACGTCGGAGCACGCGGAGTACCGGCTGCCCGACGCGGGGGTCCTCCGCGTCTCGCCGGAGCAGGGCGACGACTCGGGCGAGACCGCCGCGCGCGTCGCCGAGCTCCTCGTGCAGACGCTCGCCCACTTCGGCGTGGAGGCGACGGTGATCGGCCAGATCTCCGGCCCGCGCGTCACGCGCTACGAGCTCCAGCTCGCCCCGGGGACGAAGGTTTCCAAGGTCGCGGCGCTCAAGGACGACCTCTCCTACGCGCTCGCGACGACCGAGATCCGGATCCTCGCGCCGATTCCCGGCAAGCAGGCGGTCGGCGTCGAGCTGCCCAATCTCTCGCCGAACCTCGTCACGCTGGGTGACATCTTCGAGCCGCTGCCCGCGACCGCGAGCCCGGTCTCCGTCTGGCTGGGGAAGGACATCTCCGGAGCCGCCGTGTGGACCGACCTCGCGCGGATGCCGCACCTGCTGATCGCCGGCACGACCGGCTCGGGCAAGTCGGGCTGCCTCAACACGCTGCTGACTTCCGTGCTCCTGCGCGCGACGCCCGACGACGTGCGCCTGATCCTGATCGACCCGAAGCGGATCGAGCTCAGCCACTTCGAGGCCGTGCCGCATCTCCTCACTCCGGTCGTCTCGAGCCCGAAGGAGGCGAGCGCCGTCCTCGCCAACTGCCTCGCCGAGATGGAGCGCCGCTACGAACGGCTCGCGACGGTCCGAGCGCGCAACCTCAACGAGGCCAACCGCGCCTTCCGCCAGCGCGGCGAGCCGACGCTGCCCTACGTCCTCGTCGTGATCGACGAGCTCGCCGACCTGATGATGGTGGCCCCGCAGGCCGTGGAGGACGCCGTGATCCGGCTCGCCCAGAAGTCACGCGCAGTCGGGATCCACCTCGTCCTCGCGACCCAGCGCCCGTCGGTCGACGTGATCACCGGGATGATCAAGGCGAACGTCCCGTCCCGGATCGCCTTCGCCGTCTCGTCGCAGACCGATTCGCGCGTGATCCTGGACTCGGGCGGGGCGGAGTCGCTGCTCGGCCAGGGCGACATGCTCTTCAAGCCGCTCGGCACGTCGCGACTGCAGCGCGTGCAGGGCGCGTACGTGTCGGAGGAGGAGATCGCCCTCGTCGTCGAGCAGACGCGGCAGCGCGAGCAGGAGCTCGACGAGAGCTATCTCGAACTCCCGGAGGTCTTCGCCGAGCCGAGCGAGGACACGGACGACGGCGAGTTCGACCCGGATGACGATCCGCTGCTGGACAAGGCGATCGAGATCGTCGTCCAGACCCAGACGGCGTCGGTCTCCCTCCTGCAGCGCCGCCTGCGGGTCGGCTACACACGAGCCGGCCGCCTGATCGACATGCTGGAGCGTCGCGGCATCGTCTCGGGCTACGAAGGATCGAAGCCGCGACGGGTGCTCGTGGACGAGAGCCAGTACCACTCGTACGCGGCCACCGAGTAGTTCCACCCGGTCCCCAGCCGCACGCCGTTCTAATATCGCGCGAGGCCTTAGGATCGGGGCCGTTCACGAAGATCATGGGGAGAGAACAGGAGGGCACATCTTGAGATCGAGGACACGGACGCTCGTGGTCCTGTTCGCGGCGGCGGCGGCCGTCGCGCTCGTCGCGGCCGGCTGCGGCGGCGGTGGGGGAGGCGGCGGCGGAAGTACGGCGACGACGGAGAAGAGCAGCTTCAAGGCCGCGCTCGTCAGCGACATCGCCGGGTTCAACGACAACGGCTTCAACAAGAACCAGCTCAAGGGGCTGAACAACTCGGCGAGCAAGCTCGGGATCACGGCGATCTCGAAGGTCTCGCACTCGTCCAGCGACTACCAGCCGAACTACAACGCCGCGATCCGGGCGGGCTCGAACATCGTGATCGCCGCCGGGTTCCTGCTCGGTGACACGATGAAGAAGTACGCGAAGCAGTATCCGAAGGTCGACTTCGCGATCACCGACGATCCGGTCGCGGCGGTGGGCGGCTACAAGAACGAGATCGGCATCACGTACTCGACCGAGGAGGCCGGCTGCCTCGTCGGCGTGCTCGCGGCGAAGCAGGCGGAGCAGATGGGCAAGAAGATCATCGGCGCGGTCGGCGGCATCAAGATCCCGCCGGTCGACTCCTACATCGCGGGTTACCAGTACTGCGCCAACAAAGCGGTTCCGGGGACGAAGACGATCACGCAGTACTCGAACAGCTTCACCGACGAGGCCTCGTGCTCGAACGTGGCGCAGAACGAGATCGGCTCCGGGGCCGAGGTGATCTTCCAGGTCGCCGGTCTCTGCGGGGACGGCGCGCTCAAGCAGGCGTCGAAGCTCGGCAAGTGGGGCATCGGCGTGGACGCCGACGAGTACGGCGTCGCGAAGAACATCCTCACGAGCGCCGTCAAGAAGACCGACGTGGGCGTGGAGCACGCGATCGACCTCTCGTTCCACAACAAGTTCCCGGGTGGGACGGACATCCTCCTGAACCTGAAGAACGACGGCGTGGGCGTCGGCACGATCAGCCCGAAGGTGCCGAAGGCGTGGGTGGATCTCATGAACAACTACAAACAGCAGATCATCTCCGGCAAGCTCAAGCCGCCGGCGACGCTGAGCAAGTAGAAGCATCTCCGTCCCGTGCGGCGGGAGGGCGGTTCGACTTCGCCCTCCCGCCGACGGGCGATAGCATCGGCCCCGGTGAGCGACGAGCTCGTCCTCGAGATGCGGGGCATCCGCAAGGAGTTCCCGGGAGTCGTCGCGAACGACGACGTCTCGATCCAGCTGCGGCGCGGCGAGGTGCATGCGCTGCTCGGGGAGAACGGCGCCGGCAAGTCGACGCTGATGAACATCCTCTACGGGCTCTACCGGCCGGACGCCGGTGAGATCCGCCTCAACGGCAAGCCGGTCACGTTCGGCTCCGCGAGCGACGCGATCGAGGCGGGCATCGGCATGGTGCACCAGCACTTCATGCTGATCCCGGTGATGACGGTCGCCGAGAACGTCGTGCTCGGGACGGAGCCGGTCAAGGACGGCCTCCTGCTCGACGAGGCGGCGGCGGAACGGCGGGTCGCCGACATGGCGAAGACGTTCAACTTCGCCGTGCAGCCCGGGGCGCTCGTCGAGGAGATCGGCGTCGGCCAGCAGCAGCGCGTGGAGATCATGAAGGCGCTCTACCGGAACGCCGACATCCTGATCCTCGACGAGCCCACCGCGGTGCTCACCCCTCAGGAGGCGTCCGATCTGTTCGAGATCCTGCGCACCCTGCGGAGGGAGGGCATCTCGATCATCTTCATCAGCCACAAGCTGAAGGAGGTGCTCGAGATCGCAGATCGCATCACCGTGCTCCGCCGCGGCAAGACGATCGAGACCGTCCCGCGCGAAGGGGCGACCGAGGAGTCGCTGGCGCGCGCCATGGTCGGCCGTGAGGTGTTGCTGCGCGTGGAGAAGCAACCGGCCCAGACCGGCGACGTCCTGCTCGAGGTGGAGGACCTGCACGTGACCGACGACCGTGGCATCGAGAAGGTGCGCGGCGTGTCGTTCCAGGTGCGAGCGGGCGAGATCGTCGGCATCGCGGGAGTCGACGGGAACGGCCAGACCGAGCTGATCGAGGCGCTGAGCGGCCTGCGGCGCGCGGAGCGGGGGCTGATCCGCGTAGGCGGCCGTGAGCTCCACCACGCCACGACGCGCGATGTCCTCGACGCAGGGCTCGGCCACATCCCCGAGGACCGCCAGCGCCGCGGGCTCGTGCTCGAGTTCTCGCTGGCCGAGAACATCGCGTTGCACGACTACGCGACGCCACCCGACTCGAAATGGGGCTGGCTCTTCCCGGGCCGGCTCGTCGAGCGCGCGCGGCGGCTGATCAAGGAGTTCGACGTGCGCGGCGGGGGGCCGTTCACGCCGGCGGGGGCGCTGTCGGGCGGCAACCAGCAGAAGCTCGTGGCGGCGCGGGAGATCGACCGCGACCCGAAGGCGTTGATCGCGGCTCAGCCCACGCGCGGCCTCGACGTCGGTGCAATCGAGTATCTCCACCGGCGGCTCGTGTCCGAACGGGACGAGGGGCGCGCGATCCTGCTCGTGTCGCTCGAGCTCGACGAGATCCTCTCCCTCTCGGACCGGATCCTCGTGATCTACGAGGGCGAGATCGTCGGCGAGCACACGGGAGCGGTGTCCGAGGAGCAGATCGGATTCGAGATGGTAGGTGTCGGACGGAAGGTCCCCGCATGAGCGAACCCAGGCACGATCTCGTCGAGTCGCCCGAGCAGGCCGCTCAGACCGGGACTCTCGCCGCGCGGATCTCGCTCAGCCAGCGCGCCGGCGGGATCGCCGTGCCGGTGGCGACCGTCGTGCTCGCGTTCCTGCTCGGCGGCCTCGTGGTCCTCGCGACCGGTCACAACCCGCTCGACGCGTACCACGACATCTTCAACGGCGCGGGCCTGAACTGGTTCTTCCATCCGACGACCAGCACGCAGGGCGCCGCCGGCTACAACCTCTCGCAGACGCTGCTCCAGACGACGACGCTCATCCTCACCGGTCTCGCCGTCGCCTTTGCCTTCCGGTGCGGCATGTTCAACATCGGCGGTCAGGGCCAGTACTTCGTGGGCCTGGTCGTGGCGAACTGGCTCGGCGTCAACTTCGCGGGCATGAGCCTGCTCCCACACGCCGTGCTCGCGATCGTCGGCGCGACGCTCGCCGGTGCGGTGTGGGCGGGCATCGCCGGCGTGCTGAAGGCGACGACGGGGGCGCACGAGGTGATCTCGACGATCATGCTCAACTGGATCGCCTACTACATGGCCTCCTGGCTCTTCGGCGCGGGCGGGCCGCTCCAGACGTCGGACCCGACCCGGTCCACGGTTCCGATCTCGAACGACGTGGCCAACAGCGCGCAGCTTCCGGTGATCTGGGGGACGCATGGCTTCCAGGGTCTGGACATCGGTTTCCTGATCGCCATCGCCGCGCTCGTCGTCTTCTGGGCGCTGATCAATCGGACGACGCTCGGCTACGAGGTTCGCGCCGTGGGCTTCAACCCCGACGCGGCAGCCTACGGCGGGATCAACGTGAAGAAGAACCTGATCCGCGCGATGACCATCTCCGGGGCCTTCGCGGGGCTCGCGGGCGCCGTCGACATGCTCGGCTACCTGTACCACTACGGAACGCTCGACGTGCTCGTCAGCCAGGTGGGCTTCATCGGCATCGCGGTGGCGCTCCTGGGCCGCAACACGGCGGTCGGGACGTTCCTGGGGGCGCTGCTCTTCGGCGGGCTCCTCTACGGGACCACCCAGGGGCTCAGCTCGGACGTGATCCAGCCGGAACTCGCGACCAACCTGACGTGGATCATCCAGGGCCTCGTCGTGCTGTTCATCGGCGCCGACCTCCTCATCCTCTATGTCTGGAACTCGCGTCGGCGGCTGCGCCCGCGGCGACCCGGCCAGGCTCCGGCGAAGGCGACGGCATGAGCGCCTGGTCGCAACGGCTGGACAATCCCGTCAGCGAGCGGTTGCGCGATGCGTCCACGACCGGATACGTCGCGATCTTCCTCGGCGCGTTCGCCGCCTTCCTCGCGATTCCGCCGATCGAGGCACGCTCGCCGACCTGGCCGATCGCCCTCGGCATCGTCGCCATCGCCCTCGGGATCTGGACGGCGACCCGCGGCCGGCGCCGGCTCGGGTACGGCGCGGCCGTCACCGGCCTGCTCGGGATCGGCCTCGGCATCCTCGCCACGCGCTCGGGCACCGGAAACCTGGAGTCCGTCTTCGACGCGACGCTCATCGCCCAGACGTTCGGGCTGGCCACGCCGCTCGTGTTCGGAGCGATGGCCGGCATGTTCTCCGAGCGAAGCGGCGTCATCAACATCGGGCTGGAGGGGATGATGCTGATGGGCGCCTTCTGGGGCCTGTACGGCTCGGACAAGGGTGGCACCTGGGTCCTGGGGCTGCTCCTCGGCATGGCTTCCGGCGGCCTGCTCGCGCTCGTCTACGCGTACTTTGCGATCCATCTCCGCGCCGACCAGATCGTCGGCGGCACCGCCGTCAACTTCCTCGCGGTCGGCATCACCGGCTACTTCTTCCAGCAGTTCTACAACGGCCAGGTCACGGGCAATCCGTCGGTGCTCCCGGAGATCCACATCTCGGGTCTCGGGCACTTCCTCGAGGCCTCCATCGGCAGCCTGAGCATCCTCACGTGGGCGAGCTTCCTGCTCGTGATCCTCTCGTACGTCGTGCTCTTCAAGACGCCGATCGGGCTGCGCATCCGCGCCTGCGGCGAGCATCCACGCGCGGCCGACACGGTCGGGATCAACGTGTACCTCATCCGCTACGGCTGCGTCGTGCTCTCGGGGGCGCTCGTCGCGATCGGTGGGGTCTACCTGTCGCTCGGCCCGCAGGGGAACGGAACGTTCATCTTCAACATGTCGAGCGGCCGCGGCTTCATCGCCCTCGCAGCGATGATCTTCGGCAACTGGCGACCCGCCGGCGCCTTCGGCGCAGCAGTGCTCTTCGGCTTCTCGAGCGCGCTCGCGCTGAAGCTCCAGGTCTACTCGGGCCAGGCGGCGACGCTGTTCCAGATCCTCCCGTACGTGCTCACGCTCGTCGCCGTCGCCGGCGTGATCGGCCGCACCGTCGCCCCCGCTGCCGACGGCAAGCCGTACGCGAAGCAGTAGCCGGCCCGGCTAGAGGCCGGCGGGGAAGTCGTACGACGCGGGAACCGTCGTCGGCGGCCGCCCCGCCGCGATGACGATCTCCTGGTGCTGTCGCAAGGGGAGGAGCGCCGGGTTCCCGTGCATCCGCCTTCCGTTCACCCACCAGGCAAGCTCGCCCCGGTGACGGCCCAGGCAGTGCGTGTTCAGCTTCACGCCCCATTCGCAGAAGAACTGGCCGAGTGTGAACGACCGCTGCACGGGCGACTCGACGTGGATGATCCCGCTCGGGTCGTGCGTGTGGAGCTCCGTCAGGAATCCCGCGCGCTCGTCGATGCCGACCTCGGCCGGCACGGTGACGCGGCGTCCGTGCACGAAGAGGTCGAGATGCTCGTGATGGTGGAGAACCGTGCCCTCCATCGACAGCGCATCCAGGCCGCTCGGCTGCAGCCGTTGCGACAGCAACCCGGATTCGCTCGGCCAAGGAGGCGCGCCCGTCTGGAGTCGCGGGACGCTGCTCCAGTCGATTACCTCGCCGCGGGAAGCGGCGTTCGGATGGCGGGCGCCCAGCGTCAGGAGCAGCCCCACGGCCGCGCCTGCGGGAACCAGGAGCGCAGTCGCCGCGAGCAAGGCGAGACGCGGCACCCGGCGGCGCGATCGAGCGGGCGCAGCCTGCTCGAGCCGCCGACGAGGCCCGGAACCCGCTGCCTTTCGTGCCGAACGACGCGCCATCGGGAGACCGTAGGCCCGCCAGGTGAAGCGGGGATAAGAGTCGAGGCGCTAGCCGCAGGCTTTCTGCGCGTCGCGCCGGAGGGACTCGATCTCGCTCCGGCGGCCCTGGATCGCCTGGGAGTGGTCGAGCAGCGGAAGCACGCCGTCGCACTCGCCGAGCGCGTAGCGCGTGTAGGCGAGGTTGTAGTCGGCGTATGCCTCGCCGAGCGAGCCGGTTCCCTGCAGCCGCTGCACGGCCCGCTCGAGCAGGGGCAGCGCCCCCCGGTAGTCGCCGGCCTTCATCCTGGCGTAGCCCGCCGAGTTGAGGGCGGTGCCGCTCGGCCCGCCGGTCGCCGCCGCGGTCGTGGCAGGTGGCGCGGACGTCGAGGTGACGGTCGCGGGCGGTGGGGCGGGGGCGGTCACCGTCTGTTCGACCGTCGTCCCCGGTTGGGTCACCGTGTGCACGATCGTCACCGGCGTGCGCTTCGGCTGCGCCGTGTGCCCTCGGCCGTCTCGAGTGGCGGCGAAGGCCGCCGCGATCCCGCCGCCGAGCAGCACCAGGAGCAGCAGAGGGAGGAGCCGGCGGCGCGGCGACGGCCGTCGCGTGCCTCCGGGCGTTCGCACCTCCTCCTGCTGGACATGCCGCCCGTCCACCTGCGTGACCGCCGTCTGCGGCGAGGCCACCGGCAGGATCCAGCCTGTCGTCCCGGCGTCATCGTGCAGTGCCGCCCGCAACTCCGAGACGAACTCTGCGCAGGAGGGATAGCGAGCGCTCGGCGCCTTCGCGAGGGCACGGTCGAACACGGCGTCGAAGGAGGCGGGAAGGTCACGCTTCACGTCCCGGATGGACGGCACCGGCGCGGTCGCGTGGCGCGCGGCTTCGGCTGTGGTCGAGTCCGACTCGAAGGGACGCCGTCCGGCGAGCAGCTCGAAGGCCACAACGGCGAGGCTGTAACGGTCGCTCGCAGCGGTTGCTCGCTCTCCTTGGGCCTGCTCGGGGGAGAGGTAGCCGGCCGTGCCGAGGATCGTGCCGGTCTCCGTCAGGTTGGCGAGCCCCGCCGCGCTCGCGACACCGAAGTCCCCGACGTGCACCTCGTCCCGGCCGTCGAGCAGAAGGTTGCCCGGCTTGATGTCGCGATGGAC
>DATEPQ010000059.1:0-9953 GCA_035273125.1 Gaiellaceae bacterium | reverse complement strand
CGCCCCACGAAGCGGTCACGCGGCGTCACCGCTTCTACAGCGATGGGATACTTCCCTTAGGCCCGCCCTCGTGACGTACTCGATCGTCGGGCGGGACGAGGCAAGCGGCGAGCTCGGCGTCGCGGTGCAGTCGCGCGCGTTCGGGGTGGGGCTCTGCGCGTGGGCGCGACCCGGCGTCGGCGCGATCGCGACCCAGGCCTTCACCGAGCGGAGCTACGGCCCACTCGGGCTCGACCTGCTCGCTGCGGGCGAGTCCCCGGAGGACGCGCTCGCGCAGCTCCTCCGGGCGGACGGGCGGCGCGACTTCCGCCAGGTCGCGTTCCTTGCGGCCGACGGCCGGACGGCCGCCCATACCGGGGCTGCCTGCGTCCCCGACTGCGGCCACACCGCCCGGGACGGCGTCTCGGCGCAGGGGAACATGCTCGCGTCCCCCGCGGTCTGGCACGCCGCGGCGGACACGTTCGCCGAGACGGAGGGCTCGCTCGCCGAGCGGCTCCTCGCTGCGCTCGACGCCGCCGAGGACGCGGGCGGCGACTTCCGCGGGCGAGAGGCGGCGGTGCTGTACGTCGTCTCGGGCGATCCCGAGGAGAAGCCGTGGCAGCCCGTCGTCGATCTCCGCGTCGACAATCACGCGGAGCCGCTGCGCGAGCTGCGCCGTCTCCACGGGATCACGGCCGCGTACCACCGGCGAGGCAGCTTCGATGCGCGTACGAGCCTCGAGGAGGAAGTCGAGCTCGCGCGCGCTGCCGGCCTGCCCGAGGACCAGATCGCGGTCACCGCAGCCCTCGTCGCCGAGAAGCACGGCGACCTCGACGAGGCGGCCGCCCGGCTGCGTCCGCTCGCCGAACGCGATCCCCGCTGGCGCGAGGCGTTCGAGCGCAACGTGCGGCTCGGCGGCATGTCGCGGGCCGTTCTCGACCGCCTCGACTGAGAGGTCTACGGTACGGACATGGTCACGTGTCCTGCCTGCGGCCAGGAGAACCCCGACAGCTCCCGCTTCTGCGGCCAGTGCGGGACCGCGCTCGTGCCCACGGTCGCGCCTCCCCGCGAGGAGCGGAAAATCGTGACGATCCTCTTCACCGACCTCGTCGGCTCGACCGCGCGGGCGGAAGGGCTCGACCCGGAGGACGTCCGCGCGGCACTCTCGGCGTACTACTCGCAGCTGCGCGCCGAGCTCGAGCGGCACGGCGGCACGGTCGAGAAATTCATCGGCGACGCGGTGATGGCCGTCTTCGGCGCGCCGGTCGCACACGAGGACGACGCAGAGCGCGCGGTGCGGGCTGCGCTGGCGATCCGCGACTCGATCGGCGAGGAGCTGCAGATCCGCACCGCCGTCAACACCGGTGAAGCGCTCGTCGCGCTCGGAGCGAAGCCGGGCGAGGGCGACGCGATGGTGGCCGGCGACGTCGTCAACACCGCCGCGCGCCTCCAGGGAGCGGCGCCGGTGAACGGGATCCTTGTCGGGGAGGGCACATACCGGGCGACCCGGCAGGTGATCGACTACCGCGAGGCGCCGGCCGTCGAGGCGAAGGGGAAGGCCGAGCCGGTCAAGGTGTGGGAGGCCGTCTGCGCCAAGTCGCGCTTCGGCAGCGACGTGGAGCAAAAGCTGCGTACGCCGCTCGTCGGCCGCGCGCGCGAGCGCGGCCTGCTCGCCGACGCGCTCGAGCACGCGCGCAGGGAGCAGTCAGCCCAGCTCGTCACGCTCGTGGGGGTCCCGGGGATCGGGAAGAGCAGGCTCGTCGCCGAGCTGTTCCAGATCACCGAGGCAGACGAGGAGATCATCTCCTGGCGGCAGGGCCGGTCTCTCCCCTATGGCGAGCGCGCGAGCTTCTGGGCGCTGGGCGAGATCGTCAAGGCCCACGCCGGAGTCCTCGAGTCCGACGACACGGCCGCGGCGGAGGAGAAGCTCGTGGCGATGGTCGGGACGCTCGGAGAGGACGCGCGAGAGCGCGAGTGGCTCGCCCGCCACGCTCGCCCGCTCCTCGGCCTCGAGGCAGAGGGACAGGCAGATCGCGACGAGGCGTTCGCCGCCTGGCGGCGGCTGATCGAGGCCGCGGCCGAACAGCGCCCGCTCATCCTCGTGTTCGAGGATCTCCACTGGGCGGACGACGGCCTGCTCGACTTCGTCGACCACCTCGCCGACTGGGCTACGACCGTTCCGCTTCTGATCGTCGCCACCGCGCGGCCCGAGCTGCTCGACCGCCGTCCCGGCTGGGGCGGCGGGAAGCGGAACGCGTTCACGCTCTCCATCGGGGCGCTGTCGAACGAGGAGACCGCCCAGCTGCTGCAGCGCCTGCTCGATCGCCCGGTTCTCGACGCCGAGGCTCAGCAGGCCGTGCTGCAGCGGGCGGAGGGCAACCCGCTCTACGCGGAGGAGTACGCGCGGATGCTCGCCGAGCACTCCGACGGTGACCTGCCGCTGCCCGAGACGGTGCAGGGCCTGATCGCGGCGCGTATCGACGCCCTCGCCCCCAAGGAAAAGTCGCTCCTCCAGGACGCCTCGGTGATCGGGAAGGTGTTCTGGCCGGGGGCGCTCGCGAACAGCGACGAGCAGGTGCTGCACGCGCTCGAGCGGAAGGAATTCGTGCGGCGAGACCGCCGCTCGGCGATCGCCGGCGAGACGCAGTACGCCTTTCTGCACGCCCTCGTGCGAGACGTCGGCTACGGGCAGATTCCGCGCTCGGAGCGTGCGGAGAAGCACCGGCGCGCGGCGGAGTGGCTCGCCTCGCTCGCCGGCGACCGGGCGGAGGATCACGCCGAGATGCTCGCCAGCCACTACCGGGAGGCGCTCGCTCTCTCCGAGGCCGCGGGACTGGACGCGAGCGCTCTCCGCGAGCCCGCGCGACGCGCGTTCGCGGATGCCGGCCAGCGCGCTCTCTCGCTCGGCGCGAGCCGCACCGCGTACGAGCTCGCGACCGAGGCAATCGCCCTCACGGACGAGGGGGACGAGGAGCTGCCGGCCCTTCAGCTCCTGGCCGCGTACGGTGGCCGCGATTCGCTCGAGGCGGACGTGACCCGACTGCTCGCCGAGGCCGTGGACGGGTTCCTGGCCCTCGGAGACCCGGCTCGCGCAGCCGAGACCTCCCAGGTCCTCGCGTTCGAGTTCTTCCACCGGGGCGACGTCCCGGGTGCCGACGCCGCCACCCGACAGGCGATCGAGCTTGCGCGTCGGGCGCCCCTCTCGACGGCGACGGCTCGCGCAATCGCCGGGCACGCGCGACACGTCGTCATCACCCATGCCGAGCATGCGAAGGGAGTCGATCTCGCCCGCGAAGCGCTCGCCTTCGCCGACGAGACGAGTGACGACCGCCTCGCGATGCACGCGCTCAACACCATCGGCATGGCTCGTGTCTTCTCCGGCGACGAGGGAGGGCTGGAGGATCTCGAGGCCGCGGCGGAGCGCGGCCGCGAGGCCGGCGCGGTCTTCGAGCTCGCAACCGCGCTCAACAACTACGCGAGCACCCTCGCCGGGGTCGGCCGTCTCGAGGAGAGCGATGCGCGCTTCGCCGAGACACGGGAGCTGTGCGAGCGCTACGGGCTCACTGCCGGGATCATCTGGAACGAGGGTGAGCGCGTCTACCAGCGCGACCGGCGCGGCGATCTCGACGGGACGATCGCGGCTACGAAACGGTTCCTCGCTCATCCGGCGGCGGGTGAGAGCTATCAGCGCCGACCCGTGCTCGTCTGCCGCGCACGCGCCCTGCTCGCCCGCGGCCAGACCGCCGAAGCAGTCGCCGACGTCGAGGAAGCGCTGAGCGACGTCTCGGAGGCGAACACGGATGCACAGACCCAGGCGTGGCTTCTCACCGTCGGCGCCCGGGCCCTTCGCGCTGCCGGCCGCGCCGCCGAGGCCGAGGAGCTGCTGCGCGGCGCGCTGGAGGCGGCGTACGACCCGCTCGTCTTCGACCTCGCGCTCGAGCTCGTCGAGCTCGGACGCGGCGCCGAGTTCCTCGCGCGAGTGGATGCCCAGGGCGGACATCTCTGGGACGAGGCGCATCGCGCCGCCGCGGCCGGCGAACTGACTCGTGCCGCGGAGATCTACGGGGCCATCGGCGCCCGGTTCGTCGAAGCGTGGGCCGGATTGCTCGCGGCCGAGGGGGGCGACACCTCACGGCTCGACGCGGCGCTCGCCTACTTCGAGGAGCAGCGTGCGACGCCGTACGTCCAGCGCTGCCGCGCTCTGCTGCAGGCCTCCGCATAGGATCAGGCCGTGCCCGACGCGTTGTGGTTCACCGAGGACGACGCGGCCTGCCGCCTGCTCGCGGAGGACCCATTCGCGCTCCTCGTCGGGTTCGCGCTCGACCAGCAGGTCACGGTGCAGCAGGCGTTTCTCGGCCCGCTGCGGCTGAAGGAGCGGCTCGGCACGCTCGAGCCGCGGGTCGTTGCCGACGCAGAGCTCGAGCCGCTCTTCCGCGAGAAGCCCGCGATCCACCGCTTTCCCGGCTCGATGGCGACGCGGGTGCGCGAGCTCGCGGCCACGGTCGCGGAGGAGTACGACGGCGACGCGTCGCGCCTCTGGACGGAAGCAGCCGACGGCCCTGATCTCCGGCGCCGCATCGCCGCGCTGCCCGGCTTCGGCGAGATGAAGGTGAAGTCGCTCGGTGCCGTGCTGGCGAAGCGCTTCGACGTCGCGGTCGCGCAGGAGCTCGTGCCGGGCCACCCCACGCTCGGGGACGTCGACTCGCCGCAGGCGCTCGCCGACTACCAGGCGGCGAAGAGAGCCCACAAGGCCGAGTGGCAGGCGTCGAAGTCCGCACGCTGACGGACGGCGGCCAGCCCGCCGAGCAGACCGCCCACGCGCTCGTCGAGTTCTGCGGCGCCGCGAAGCAGACGCTCGAGATCGCGGTCTACGACTTCCAGCTGCCCGAGGAGCTGAACGCGATCGTGTGCGGCGCGCTCACCGACGCGCAGAAGCGCGGGGTCGCCGTCCGCCTCGCGTACAACCTCGACCACGCCAAGGCCGTCCCGGTGCCGCCGCCCCCGGAAGCGAATCCGGAGGCGATCGAGGCGCAGCCCTTCCCCACCGCCGCGATCCCGGGAGTCCCCGACCTGATGCACCACAAGTACGTCGTCCGCGACGCCGCTTCGGTCTGGACGGGCTCGACGAACTGGACCGCCGACTCGTGGACGCGGGAGGAGAACGTGATCCTCACCGTCGACTCGCCCGGGATCGCCGCGCGCTACCGCGAGGACTTCGAGCAGCTCTGGAGGACGCGCGAGGTGGACAAGAGCGGCAAGGTCGACACCGCGCCGGTCGACGGCATGCGTGCCTGGTTCTGTCCCGGACGCGGCGAGAAGCTCGCGCACCGGATCGCGAAGGCGATCGGCTCCGCCCGGCGCCGCGTGCGCATCGCGTCGCCCGTCATCAGCTCGGCCCCGATCCTCGGGACGCTGGCGGAGGTGGCCTCCGACGGGAAGGTCGATCTCGCCGGAGTCGTCGACGCCACGCAGATCGCCGAGGTGCTGCAGCAGTGGCACGAGAACGGGAACGCGGACTGGAAGGCGCCGCTGCTGCGGACGTCGCTCACCCGCGCGCCCTTCTCCGGGAAGGTGACCACGCCCTACGCGCCCGGCTCCGTACACGACTACATGCACGCGAAGGTGACCGTCGCCGACGACACCGTGTTCGTCGGCAGCTTCAACCTCTCCCACTCCGGCGAGCTGAACGCCGAGAACGTGCTCGAGCTCCGGGATCCGCAGGTCGCCGAGCGCCTGGCGGCGTTCATCGACGACGTGCGCGGGCGCTATCCCCCGGTCGCCGTTTAGCTGCGGCCGGTCGCCGCCGATCACCTGCGTGTGAGACGCCTGGTCCCCGCAGCAGCCCTAGTGGCCGTTCTGTTCTCGGGCGCGGCCGCGCATGCGTTGCGCCTTCCCGCCGCCCGGCACTGTCCCGTCTTCCCGGCGAGCAACGCGTGGAACCAGCGCGTCGACAGGCTGCCGGTGGCCGCGGACTCCGCCGGGCTGATCGCCTCGATCGGGCTCGACGCGCCGGTGCACGCGGACTTCGGCTCGGGCAAGTGGGACGGCGGCCCGATCGGGATCCCGTTCGACGTCGTTTCGCGGAAGACGCCGCGCCATCACGTTTCCTTCGGGTACGCCGACGAGTCGGACCGGGTCCGCTACCCGATCCCGCGGCACGTTCACATCGAAGGAGGGGCGCACGCGACCGGCGACCGGCACGCGATCCTCGTCGACAAGAGCGCGTGCCGGCTCTACGAGCTGTACGACCTCCGCCATACGAGCCACGGCTGGGCCGCAGGCTCCGGCGCGACGTGGAGCCTCCGGTCGAACCACCTGCGGCCTACGGGCTGGACCTCGGCCGACGCCGCGGGGCTCCCGATCTTCGCCGGCCTCGCCCGCTGGGACGAGGTCTCGCGCGGTCTCATCGACCACGCGCTGCGCTTCACCGCGCGCGAAACCAGGCGCGCCTACGTCTATCCGGCGCGGCACTACGCCTCGAGCTCGAGCGACCCGTCACTGCCGCCGATGGGACTGCGCGTCCGGCTGAAGGCGAGCGTGGACATCGCCTCGTTCCCGCGCCAGGCGCGCATCGTGCTCCGGGCACTGCAGCGCTACGGGATGATCCTCGCCGACAACGGCTCGCCCTGGTACGTCTCCGGCGCGCCGAACCGGCACTGGTCGAACGACGCGCTCCACACCCTCGGCCGCCTCACGGGCGCCGACTTCGAGGTCGTGGACACGTCCTCGCTGCCCGAACCAGGCAAGTAGCCACGCCCCAACCGGACACGTCCGGTGTCTGACACCGGACGTGTCCGAACGAGTCACGTCGGTCGGGGCTGCTGTCTATCCGCTCGGCCAGTTCAAGCCAACGGACATGGCTTGCGCGGCCACGGCCGGTGTCTGACACCGGACGTGGCCTATAGGGACAGGTGCGGCACGCGGTGCCGGCTAGCGCGCGGCCCAGTCCGCTCGCGGGTCGGGCAGCGGCGTCAGCACCGGCTCGACACGGTCGCGGAGGTGCTCGAACGCCGGCGGCAGGATGAGCTTCTCGCCGAGGTGCGCGGGATCCTCGTCCGTCGCGAAGCCCGGCCCGAGCGTCGCGATCTCGAACAGCACGCCGGCGGGCTCGCGGAAGTAGATCGAGCGGAACCAGAACCGGTCGATGATCTGCGTCGGGTGACCGCCCGCCTCCTCGACGAGGTCGTGCCAGGCCTGGTGGTCCTCCATCGTCGACGCCCACGCGACGTGGTGCACGGTGCCCGCCCCGCCCACGCCCGGCACGTGGGGAGCCTCGGCGTACTCGATCCAGCCGCCGCGCGTCTCGGCACGCGTGTCCCAGCGGCCGTCCTCCTGCTCGAAGCCGAGCCTCGCGAGGAACTCCTCGCCCGGGCGCCCGTACGCGCGAACTCCCTCGAAGCCCTGCAGCGCGACCTCCCGCGGAACCTCAGGATGGTGCGCGACGAGCGGCTCGTCGGTGACGTGCGAGACGACGAGCTCGTGCGCGAGCCCCTCGGGATTGGCGAAGCGGAGCGACGCCCCGTCGGCCTCGACCTCGTGCCCCTCCGCGCTCAGCCGGTTGGCCCAGAACTCGAGCGCATCCGACGAGCCCACGCGCCAGACGATCGTGTGGATCATCCCGTCCCCGGCCTGGCCGGGACGCGCGTTCGGGTACTCGAAGAAGGTGATGTCCGAGCCCGGGCGCCCCTCCTCGTCGGCGTAGAAGAGGTGGTAGACGGTCGGGTCGTCCTGGTTGACCGACTTCTTCACGAGCCGCAGCCCGAGGACGCGCGTGTAGAAGTCGACGTTCCCGGGCGCGTCGCCCGTGATGCACGTGACGTGGTGGATGCCGTCGAACCTCATCGCTCCGGCAGCAGCCCTTTCGCGGTTTCCAGGTCCGACTCGTGGACGACGATCTCCTGCGAGCCGGCGGCCATGAAGTCCTCGAGCGGCGAGTCGATCGCCTCGGTGTCGCGGTAGGCGCACTCGATGCCGGCCGACCGGAGGAGACCGCACAGCACTTCGGCCTCGGACGTCCCGGACACCACGGTCAACACGGCTGTCCCGTCCTCTTCCACGCCGAGAGCGTACTCGCGATTACCGTTCCCGAAGCCGGGGGATCTGCAGGCAATGAAGAAGCTCCTCGAAATCCTCGTCTGCTTCCTGCACCCGCTCGCGGTCGTGCTCGCGTGGATCAACCTCCTCGGCCGGGACGACCTCTCCGGGGTCCAGAAGCTCGTCTGGGCGGTCTTCATGATCGTGCCGGTCGTGCCGTTCGTCTACGTCCTGACCGGCGGCGACCTCTGGTGAGGCGTACGCCCTAGCTGCCGGCTCCGTAGCCGTCGACCCGCTCGGGCTCGATCTCGATGATCACGCGTTGCTCGCCGGGGCCGAGGTACGGATACTTGTCCTCGCCGAGGTACTTCTTCGCGAGCATGTTGATGTGGTCGAGCGCACCGTCCTCGACGATCCTGGCCGGGCCGCTCACCATCACGTAGCCACCCTGCTGGTTCTCGGCCGGTAGGACGGTGACGGTCGCCCGCGGGTCGCGCTCGATGTTCTTCACCTTCGTGCGGCCGCGGGCGCTGTTGACGAGCACCTTCTCGCCGTCGTAGTCGATCCAGACCGGTGTGGCCTGCGGCGATCCGTCCTCGCGGATGGTCGCTATCACGCCCCAGTTGCGGCCGGTGAAGAGCGCCGCCTGCTTCTCGTTCAGTGTCGCCATCGATCGATCCCCCTTGGTCAAAGCGCTGTCCGCTGAAAGGCTACGAGTCCCCGTGGGCTCTCTGCGGCATCCTCCGAAGAGGGTCAGGCGAGATCGGCGCTGAGGCGCTCGATCTCGACCTTCGTTCGCTCGATCATCCCTTCGAGGTCGGCGACGAGTTGCTCGTCCACCGGATTGTCGGCGGCATGGAAGGCGTCGAGGGCGGCTGCGCAGGCGCCGTACAGAATCCGGAGCATGGCCAGGTGCTGGTGGGTAGCGGTCGACATCGCCCTCCGAGTGCCCGGGAACCGGCTCGCTGCAAACCTCTTGCGCGAAGCTCCTTTGTGCGGGATCAGTTCGAGGCGTAGTGTTTTCGATCCCGATGTCACCGCGCGAGAAACGGATCATTCGCAACGAGGCGCTCTTCCGTGAGGTGAATGCGCACATCGCGAACCTCGAGGAGCGCATGGGCAACGAGGGCGAGCTGATGCCACTGGTCTGCGAGTGCGCGAACACCGGCTGCACCACGGTGATCGAGGTCGACCGGGGCACGTTTCAGACGGTCAGAGCTAACCCCGCACTCTTCCTCGTGGCGCCCGGCCACGAACTCGAGCACGAGAACGTGGTCGGCCGCGGTGCGAGCTACCTGATCGTCAAGAAGGAAGACGAGGGCCAGTAGAGAGCCTTCTCGGCGGGGAACAGCCTCAGCCCGACACCCCGAAGAATCGCGTTGCCGTGCCTTTCGGAGCGGCCCGCAGCGCGCACGAGCGGCCCCGCACTCCGAGCCGGTACTTCCAGGAGCGGCTCGCCTTCTGCGCTTCGGGCAACGGGCCGGCCTTGTCGCGCAGGACGTCGGTCTGCTCCTCCACCTCCCAACCCGCGAGCTCGGCGCCCTTGCGTAGCCCTCGCCGGTTGAAGACGAACCACTCGCGACCGTCGTGCCGTGCATCGACTCGCGCGAGCGGGGCCGGCAGCAGCTCCAACGGCAGCGAGACCGTCTCGAGCAGGAGCAGATGGCCGCGGCAGACGCGCCGGAGATGCTCGAGCGCGCCGATCGGGTCGCGCAGCATCTGCAGGACGTAGCCCATCACGACGACGTCCCACTCCCCCTCGAGCTCGAAGAGGTCTCGCGCCTCGTAGCGGACGCTCGAGCCGAGCTGGTCGCGCGCGTGCTCGAAACGCTCCCGCGCCCGGGCCTGGAACCCCGACGGTGCGTCCGTGGCGAGGACGTCGGCGGCGCCGCGCTTCTCGAGCTCGAAAGCCCAGAAGCCGTCGGCGGTGCCGACGTCGA
>DATEPQ010000058.1:0-10543 GCA_035273125.1 Gaiellaceae bacterium | reverse complement strand
TTCGGCGTGCTGAGCGGCCTCTTCCTCGCCGCCACCCGCCGGCGACCGCGCCGGTACGACCTCCGCTAACGCTGAGGATTCGGCCGGAATGTCGCGGGCATGCCGACCGTTGAACCAGTCATGCGAACCCTCACAGAGATCCATACGGAGATCGAGGAGCTGAGCGAGGAGCGAACCGCTCTCTGGCACAGGCTCTCCGACCAGCACGATCCCGAGGTGCGGGCCGAGATCCACGCGATCGACGCGAAGCTCGACGTCCTCTGGGACGAGCATCGCGCCGTCCGCGCTCGTCTGCGCTTCGGCGACCGCGAGTCGATCGTCGCCCGGGCACGGGTCGAGGAGCGGCTCGAACGCGCAGCCTAGGCTCCGCGCGGAATCCGTCTCTACACTGGAGCTCTCTCGGGGCGTTAGCTCAGCTGGGAGAGCGCCGGCTTTGCAAGCCGGAGGTCACCGGTTCGATCCCGGTACGCTCCATCGCTCGGTCGCGGTATTTCTAGTAGACGCTTTCCACGACGAGGATGTTGTAGGGCGAGCGCGGCACCTCCGGCACCCTCTCGACGACCGTCACGCGCCAGGGGCCGGACCCGTTCGACAGGTAGAGCTCCTGGCCTTCGACCGGTTCCTTGTCGGGGACGTCGTAGACGTACTCCCTCATCACCACGGGTCCATCCAGCGATCCTTCGCGGACCGTCCACTCGTAAGGCGCCACGCGCGGATTCTGGCAACTCTCGGCGACGTACCTCTCGGTTGCCGTGAGCGAAGAGGCCGGCGGAGGGCAGCCTTTGGGCCGCCCTACGCGCCGACCTCTCGCCTGCGGCTATGGCTTCGCACGGTAGGTGCTCCCGAAGCCCCGCGCAATCGCCCGCCGCGACGGAGTGACGCTCACTCCCTCCTTCCAGCCTCGCGGACGAAGAACGCCTCTCCATCGACCTCGCCCTTCGCCTCGAAGCCGAGACGGTGAGCAAGCCGTAGCGACCTGACGTTCTCGGGATGGATCAGGAGCGTCGCCACCGTGTGCTCCGTGTCGCGGTCGAGGTGGCGGAGCAGGAGCTCGACGGCTCGCGAGGCGTAACCCTTTCCCCGCGCCGCCGGGAAGAGGTAATAGCCGACGTTGACCTCGCCGGGCCGGAGCCAGTCGCGCTCGACGTCGTAGTCGACCCAGCCCACCAGCTCGTGGCCGACCCACACGCACGCAACGGGGCTCGGGCTCTCGGCGCCGGGGCCGAGCCACCGGAAGAAGTCGGCGTCCCTCCCTGCCACGAGCAGCTCGTCGTCCCCCGGCCGCGGAGGCCTCAGCGTGACGATGCCGTCGGTCAGGAAGTGCGGTTCAGGACACAACCCGGTTGCCACCAGCCGCAATGAACGACACACTTCAAGTGTGAGCGAAGGGCTGGACATGCGGGGACGCTACGAGCAGGCGCTCGCACAGGTCGAGGAGATGAAGCGGACGCTGCGCGAGCACGCCCAGCGCGTCGCGGCGCGCGAGCGGGAGCTCGAGCAGCTGCGGCTCGAGGTCGCCGGCCGGCAAGGCCGTCGCCGGTCGTCCACGCAGGCCGCCACGCCCACCCCGGTCACAGCTCCCGGGCCCGACCGCTCGGATGAGCTCGCGAGGAAGATCGCAGAGGCAGAGAAGCGCGAGCGTCAGGCCGTACAGGAGCTCGCCCTCGCCAAGGCCGAGCGGGAGCGGCTCGACGAGCGCGAGCAGGCGATCCGCAAGGTCGAGCGCGAGCTCGCCGGGCTCCGTATGCACCTGCAGGAGGAGCGGGCACGCCTGAGCGGGTCCGCTCCTCGCGAGCCGGACCCTGCCCGCGAGCCGGAGCCCGAGGGCGAGCCGCCGGCCCCGACGCCGCTGCCGCAACCGTCGACCGATCCGGATCTCGAGCCGGCGGCGCGAGCCAAGATCCAGCGGAGCAGCATGCTCGCCGACCCGCGGCTCAAAAAGCAGCGCTAAAGCCCGTTACCGGCACTGCTATCGTCGGCGGTAGCTCGTCGCGCGGAGGCAGGGGGCCTTCTCCGTCGGGCGTCTCGCCTTGTCTACGTATGTGAGCTCAGTCGACCCACCGGATCTCGGCATGCTGCCGACCTTCCGACGGCTGCTCCGACTCTGGGCCGAGCAGTGGAAGCTCGGGGCATTCGGGCTCGGCTGCTCGCTCGTCTACACGCTGCTCTCGATCGCGATCCCGATCCTGATCCAGCGGGCGATCGACCATTCGATCCATCCAGCCGGCGACGCGCACCGGCAGTCCCTCTGGCCGTACCTCGCGGTCATCGCCGGCCTCGCCGCGGTCCGCGCCGTCATCGCCTTCAACCGCCGCTACGCCACGGCCCGGATCGGCGTCCGGATCGAGGCGCGGATGCGCGAGCTCCTCTACCAGGCCTACCTGCGCTACCCGCGCGCGTTCTACGACCGGCACCCCACCGGGCAGGTGCTCTCGCGCGCCACGAACGACCTGTACCCGATCCGGTTCTTCATCGGCTGGGGTCTCGTGCAGGGGATGCAGAGCGTGATGATGATCATCGGGGCGGGGATCGTCCTCTTCCTCGTCGACCCGAAGCTGACCCTGTACGCAGCCGTGTCGCTGCCGCCGATCGGTTGGGTCGCCAACCGCTTCGGGCACCGGGTGTCGCCGATCTCGCGCCGCGTGCAGGCACGCAAGGGAGACGTGACCGAGGCCGCCGACGAAGCCGTGGTAGGGATCGAGATGGTGCAGGCGTTCGGCCGCGAGAACGACGTGCGCGAGCGCTTCGGCGACAGGGCGGAAGGCGTCCGCTCCGCAGCGCTCGACCAGGCGTCCGTCGAGGCACAACACGTGCCCGGTCTCTACTACCTCCCCGCTCTGTCGATCGCAGCGGTCGTGTTCTTCGGCGGCCGCGCGGTCATCGCCGGCGACATCACGATCGGCCAGTTCGTCCTCTTCGAGACGCTGCTGCTGCAGCTCGTGTGGCCGCTCGAGGCGATCGGCTGGATCCTCGACCTCGCGCAGCGGGCCCTTGCCTCGGCCGGCCGCAGCTTCGGCTGGCTGGACGGGATCGCGCCGCTGCCGGAGCCGACGACTCCTCGCCACCTGCCGCAAGGGCCGCTCGGCCTGCGCTTCGAGGGCGTGAGCTTTGCGTACGGCGGCGAGACGGACGTGCTGCACGACCTCGACTTCGTCGTCGAGCCGGGCGAGATCGTCGCCGTCTGCGGCTCCACGGGCTCGGGCAAGACCTCGCTGCTCAACCTGCTGCCCCGCTTCTACGACCCGACCGCCGGGCGGGTGCTCGTCGAGGGCGTCGATACCCGCGAGGTGCCGATCGCGGAGCTGCGCGCGGACGTCGCTCTCGTGACCCAACGCCCCGTGCTCTTCTCGGTGCCGCTGCGCGAGAACCTCACTGCCGGTCGCGAGGATGCCGACTGGGACGAGGTTCTCGCGGCCTGCGAGGCGGCCGGCGTGGATGCGTTCGCGCCGAACCTTCCCGAGGGCTACGACACCCTCATCGGCGAGCGTGGGGTCAACCTCTCGGGCGGCCAGCGGCAGCGGGTGGCGCTCGCCCGCGCGCTGGTCACCGGCGCCCGCGTCGTCGTGCTGGACGACCCGCTCTCGGCCGTGGACACCCTCACCGAGCGGCGGCTCGTCGCTCGCCTGCGGCCCGCGCTGTCCGGTCGCACCGTGCTGGTTGCGACCCAGCGCCTCTCCACCGTCGAGATCGCCGACCGCGCAGTCGTCCTCGTCGACGGGCGGATCGTCGAGTCCGGCACGCCGGCCGAGCTGCTCCGCGCCGGCGGGGCGTTCGCGGCGCTCTTCGGGGACGAGGTGATCGCCGCGTGAGACGCCTCTGGCAGTACATGGAGGGGCGCAAGCTGTTCGCGCTGCTGATGGTGCTCATCGCCACCGGCAACGCCGCCGCGCAGACCGGCGGGTGGCTGCTCGTCCGGGACGCAATCGACAAGGGCATCACGCCGCACGACGAGCGCCATCTGACGATCGTCGTGATCATCTACCTCGGCGTCGCCGCCGCGGGCTGGCTGCTGCAGGCACGGCTCATCCGCGGGCTGGCCACGATCGGCCAGGCGATCGTGATCGGCCTCCGGCGCAGCCTCTTCGACCACCTCACGAGCCTCTCGCTCCGCTACTTCTCACAGCAGAAGGCGGGCTGGATCATCGCGCGCCTCACCAGCGACGTCGACGCGGTCTCGGACGTCCTCTCCCAGGGCATGCCAACGCTCGTCTCGAACGTCATCCTCCTGCCCGCCGCGGTGAGCGCGCTCTTCATCGCCGACTGGCGGCTCGGGCTCGTCTCCTTCGCCGTGCTGCCGCCCGCGTTGATCCTCTCGCGCTGGTTCCAGCGCGTCTCGCACGCCGCCAACGTCGAGTACCGCAACACGATCGCCGCCGTGACCGCCCAGATCGCAGAGTCGGTGGCAGGTATGGCCGTGGTGCAGGCCTTCAACCGCGAGCGCCGCTTCCAGGCGGAGTTCGACGGGCTGAACGACGCGAACCGGCGCCAGTCCACCTACGTGCAGCGGATCTTCTCGACCTTCTTCCCCTCGATCGAGTTCCTCGGGGTCGTCGCGATGGTCGTCGTGCTCGTCGTCGGCTCGCACTTCTACCGGCAGGGGACGCTCACCATCGGCACGCTGATCACCGCGATCTACCTCCTGCAGCTCGTGTTCCAGCCGCTGCAGGAGCTGTCCGACGTCTACGGGCAGCTGCAGTCGGCCGGCGCCGCGATGGTGAAGATCGCGAGCATCCTCGACGAGGAGCCGGACATCCAGGACCACCGCGGAGCGACGCCGCTGCCGCGCCTCGAGGGCGACCTCGAGATCGACTCGGTCGTCTTCGCCTACGGCAAGGACCCGGTCCTGCACGGGGTCTCGTTCCACCTCGAGCCGGGAGCCTGCTTCGCCCTCGTCGGCGAGTCTGGTCACGGCAAGTCGACGCTCGCGCGGCTGATCGGACGCCACTACGACCCGGACCAGGGCGCCGTGCGTGTCGACGGTCACGACCTCCGCGACGTCCAGCTCCGCTCGTACCGCCGCCAGCTCGGCGTCGTGCTGCAGGATCCGTTCCTCTTCAGCGGCACGATCGCGTCGAACATCCGCTTTGCGAAGCCGGACGCGACCGACGAGGAGGTCCAGGCGGCGGCCGCCGCGGTCGGCGTCGACCGGGTCGCAGCGCGGCTCTCGGGCGGCCTCGACCACGAGGTGCGCGAGGGCGGTGCGGGCCTGTCGGCCGGCGAACGTCAGCTCATCTCGATCGCGCGCGCCCTGCTCGCCGATCCGCGCATCCTCGTCCTCGACGAGGCAACCTCGAACATCGACCGCCCGACGGAGGTGCTCATCGAGCAGGCGCTCGATCGGCTCCTCAAGGGACGCACCTCGATCATCATCGCGCACCGCCTCTCCACCGTCCGGCGCGCGGACGAGATCCTCGTCGTCGAGAACGGACAGGTGATCCAGCGCGGCAGCGAGCGCGAGCTGCTCGAGGTGGACGGCCCGTTCCGCCGTCTCGCCCATACGCTCGAGGGCGGCGAGCCGGAGCTCGCGGTCGCGGGCTAGCTCTCCTCGCGCAGCTGCCCGAGGACGCGCAGGGCAACCGCGACGACGTTCGGGTCGAACTGGCTGCCGGCGCCCTCGGCGAGCCGGCGCACCGCCTCACGATGGCTGAGCCGCCGCCGGTACGGCCGGTCGGTCGTCATCGCGTGGTACGCGTCGCAGACGAAGATGATCCGCGACTCGAGGGGGATGTCCTCGCCCGCGACACCGTCCGGATAGCCCTGGCCGTCCCAGCGCTCGTGACAGTGGCGGACGATCGGCCGCACCACCTGGAGCCGGTCGATCGGGGCGATGATCCGCTCGCCGAGCTCCGGATGCGTCTGGACGAGCTTCCGCTCGACGGCGGTGAGCCGTCCCGGCTTCGAGAGCACGTCGCTCGGGATGCCGATCTTGCCGATGTCGTGCAGCAGCGCGCCGAGCTCGAGGCACTTCAACGTGCGCTCGTCGAGGCCGAGCTCGCGGCCGACCCGCAGGGAGAGATCGGTGATCCAGCGGGCGTGGGTGGACGTGTACTCGTCGTTCGCCTCGAGCGCGTTGGCGAGCGCCTCGACCGTGGAGACGAACGTCCGCTCGAGACCCTCGTAGCTCGAGGCGTTCGCGATCGCCAGCTTCGCCTGCTGCGCGAGGCCGCCGAGCAGCGCCAGCTCGCGCTCGCCGAAGTCCTCCTGCTCGACGAGGGCCGCGAGGCAGCCCTTCCGGCCGTCGACCTCGAACGGCGCGACCGCGTAACGGCCCCCCGGAACGGGCGCCGTCCAGCCGATCTTGGGCTCGTAGTCCCTCGCCTCTGCGATGTACGGGTCGCGGTGGGTGTCGAGAGCCTCGACGGGCAGCGCCCGCGCCGCGAGCTTGGCGGCGATCTCGGGGGAGTGCCCGTGCTCACCCTGCAGCGCCAGCTCGCCGTCCAGCTCGAGATAGAAGGACGTGTTGCGGCTCCCGAGGATCTCCGCGGAGAGCTCCGTGACCCGCGCGGCGATGTCGTCGAGATCGACGAGGGTCGCGAGCTCCCGGCCGAACTCGAGCAGCGACGTCGCGCTCTCGGCCTCGCGCCGCGCCGATTCGTAGAGCCTCGCGTTCTCGACCGCGACCGCCGCGTGGCCCGCGAGCACCTCCAGCAACCGGACGTCGTCCTCGTCGAACTGGTTCAGGCCGAGCTTGGAGACGACGATCACGCCGACGACGCGGCTGCCGTAGCGAAGCGGCACCGCAAGGAGCGACTCCTCGATCGGGTCGGTGCCCTCGATCAGCTGACCGAACTCGCAGTTGGCAGCGTCGGCGACGACGATCGACTCGCCCCGCTCGGCGCAGCGCCCGGTGACTCCTTCCCCGACGCGCTTGCGGAGGATGTCGAGCGAGAGAGCGTCCATGCCCGAGGTGAGATCGCCCAGGAAGGCGACGGGGATGAGCTCGTCGCCGTCCACGACGAAGACGCGACAGTTGTGGTAGTCGACGAGCGACCGGAGCTCCGCCGCGATCGCGTCACCGATCTCGCGGACGTCGTTGAGCCGGTTCAGCCTCCCGGTCAGGCTCTGGAGCATCTTCAGGTGCGCGATCGAGCGGACGTCCCGCTCGAGGCCCGGCGCCTCGGGCCGCCGCGCCCCTCCCTCGTCGTAGAGGACGACCTGATTCTTGCCGTGAGCCTTCGCCGTCATCATCGCCGCCTCCGCGCACGCCGCAAGCTCGCGCGGGTTCATCGCGTGCTCGGGCCCGAGGGCGAGCCCGACGGAGACGGTCATCCGGCCGATTCCGGGGAAGTCGACCTCGGCCAGCCGGCTCTGCACCCGCTCGGCCACCCGCACGGCGTCCTCACCGCCGCAGCCGTCCATCAGGACCGCGAACTCCTCACCGCCCAGCCGGCAGATCACGTCCTCGGGCCGGACGATCGCGCGCAAGCCCTCGGCCAGGAAGCGAAGCAGCTCGTCCCCCACGGCGTGGCCGTGGACGTCGTTCACGTGCTTGAAGTCGTCGATGTCGAGCATGAGCACGGCCAGCGGCCTGTGGGTGCGGCTCGACTCCTGAAGCGACTGCAGCAACCGCTCGTAGAACACGCTGTGGTTGAAGAGGCCGGTCAGGGAGTCGGTTCGGGCCTGATGCTCGAGCCGCGCCCGGATCTCGGCGTTGTCGAGCGCCAGCGCCGCCGCGTCGCCGAAGCGTTTCGCAATCTCGAACTCCGTCTCGCTGAAGGCGACGCCGTCGCCCTCGCGGTAGATGTTCAGCGCGCCCTTGATCTGGCCACGCGCGATGAGCGGGACACAGATCAGCGCCTCGGGCTCCGTCGGGGTCCCGGGAACGGTGCGCACGCGCGGATCGAGGTGCGCCTGGTTGCAGAGCACGGCTTCGCGGTTCCGCGTCGCCCAGCCGGTGATGCCCTCGGAGAAGCTGATGGTCGTGCTCATGATCTCGTCGGCGTACACGTCGCGCACGAGCACCGGCTTGAGCACGCGCTTCGTCTCGTCGGCCTCGTAGATCGTCAGCGTGTCGAGCGACGGAATCAGGTCGCCCACGGTGTCCGCGATGCGCACGAGGAGCGCGTCGAGGCTCTGCTCGGCCAGCACCTCGTGGAACACGTCGGCGAGCCGCCGGTACGACTCGACGAGCGTCGGATCCCCGCTCGGCGCACTGTCGTCCAGCAGCCGGAGATGGCCGGGACGGGCTACCACCGATCCCCCGATCGATCGCAGTTCAGATACACCGTGAGCTCCCGTAGTGGACCGCAGCGGACGGACGAAGCATCGGTGCGAGACCCCGCCCACGAATCCCTCGTGCGGGTGAACACTCATCCCGATGCTTCGGGCCGCGAGGGCCGGGAAAGCGCCTGGCGTGCCCGATTCCGCCGCGAATCTCGTTCCTCCGCGCCCGACCCTGCCGAAGCTGCGCGAGGCTGCAGCCGGGTGCCGCGCCTGTCCGCTCTGGAAGGATGCGACGCAGACCGTGTTCGGCGCCGGCGCTCGCAGCGCGGTGGCGATGTTCGTGGGCGAGCAGCCCGGTGACCGCGAGGACCGGGAAGGCGCGCCGTTCGTCGGTCCCGCAGGCCGGCTCCTCGACGAGGCGCTGGCTCGGGCCGGCATCGACCGGAGGTCCGTCTACGTGACGAACGCGGTCAAGCACTTCAAGTGGGAGGCGCGCGGCAAGCGGCGCATCCACGCGAA
Source organism: Gaiellaceae bacterium (assembly GCA_035273125.1). Classification (GTDB taxonomy): domain Bacteria; phylum Actinomycetota; class Thermoleophilia; order Gaiellales; family Gaiellaceae; genus Palsa-739. Next base: position 1,861 of record DATEPQ010000058.1, on the reverse strand, counting down.
GCCGAACTGGAGCGAGCTGGCCGCGTGCCGACCCTGGCTCGAGGCGGAGCTGGCCGTGGTTCGCCCCGGAGTGCTCGTCTGCCTGGGAGCGACCGCGGCGCAGTCCCTCCTGGGGAAGCAGTTCCGCGTCACGAAGGAGCGCGGCGAGTGGATCGACTCCGACCTCGCCGAGCGCGTGACGGCCACGATCCACCCGAGCGCGATCCTGCGCCAGCGCGACGACGAGTCACGCCACCGGGAAATGGAAGCGTTCGTCAGCGACCTGAGGCTCGTCGCGAGCGTGCTCTGAGCGTTGCGGGCGCCGCGGCGCCCGCGAGCGGATCAGTCGCCCCAGTCGAAGTCGCGCGCGCCGCCGTTGCCCCAGAACGCGGACTCCTCGATGGCGGGCACGGTCGCCTCGCGGGTCTCGGCCGTGACCTCCTCGACCGCCTCCTCGCCGGGCCAGACGCCGACGTTCTCGAGGCTTGCGTCACTGAAGTCGGGCTCTACGCCGTCCATCGTCTCTTCGATTCGCGCCTGTTCCTCGCTCTTGAACAGCGGATGGTTCTCGAACGGATCCCCATCCTCCGTGTAGTGCTCGATCGGCATCGTGCCTCCGAGCCGCGAGTTCCGCTCCTTCAGGTCGAGATGTTCCCTGATGACCTGCGCGAAAATAGACGGTGTCTCTACCGGCATACAGTTTCCTCCCGTGGTGTCGTGCTCGTCGTCGGCGCGCATGATAACGGGCTTTGCCGCGGTTCTCTGGTCTGGAGAGTGTCAGAAAGCGGCCCGCGCTGCCCGCTCGACCCGATCCTTTCCGGTGCGTTTTGCCCGGTAGAGGGCGCTGTCCGCGGCCGCGACCAGCTGCTCCGTGTTGGTCTCCCCCGCGTACTCGGCGACGCCGAAGCTCGCGGTCACACGGAGGTCGGGGACGCTGGGGATGCTGCGCGAGGCGAGGCCGACGCGAACGCGATCGGCGAGCTGGGCAGCGCCCTCCGCGTCGGCGCCCGGCAGCAGGAGCAGGAACTCTTCTCCGCCCCAGCGTCCGGCGACGTCGGAGTCGCGGAGCGTCTCGCGCAGCACGTCGGCGAACGCCCGCAGGACCTCGTCCCCGACGGCGTGGCCGTGCACGTCGTTCACCTCCTTGAAGCCGTCGATGTCGGCGAGTACGAGCGAGAGCGGCGTCTCGAGACGCTCGGCACGAGCCGCCTCTGCGTGGAGCGCGTCGGAGGCCGCGCGGCGATTGGCCAGCCCGGTGAGGCCGTCCACGAGCGCCTGACGCTCGACCAGGCCGTGCAGGCGCGCGTTCTCGAGCGCGACGACGGCATGCGCGGCGAGCGACGCGGCGTTCATCCGCTGCTCCTTGCTGAACGAATCGCCCACGAGCTCGAGAGTCCCGAACTGCTCGCCCGCAGCGGTGAGCGGCAGGGTCAGCCGCTCGCCGTCGCCGTCCGCATCGCCGCTCGTGACGACGGAGCCGTCTGCGGAGACGATGCGGCTGCCGCGCGCGGAGGTGGCCTCGGCGGCGGTCGCGGCCACGATGCGCAGGAGTTGCTTCGCGTCGTGCGTCGCCGCGAGCGCCTCGCCGAAGCGGGCAAGCGCGTCGCGCACACGACCTCGCTCCGCTTCGAGCTCCGCGAGCCGAGCCTCGAGCTGCTCGGCCATGTCGTTGAGCGCGGCGCCGAGCGCCGCGAACTCGTCGCGACCCCGTATGGGGACTCGCTCGCGCAGGCTTCCCTGGGCGATTCCGCCGGCTGCGGTGGCGAAGCGGCGGAGGTTCCGGACGATCGCCCGGCCCTGGAGGTAGGCGACGACGCCGACGAGCGCCAGGCAGGCGAGCAGCCCGGCGAGAAGCCGGTCGCGGGTGCGCGCACCGGCCGCG
>DATEPQ010000057.1:0-4040 GCA_035273125.1 Gaiellaceae bacterium | reverse complement strand
CTCCTCGTGCTCGACGTTGACGCACTCGATCACGCCGATCCCCTCCGGGAACTCGAACAGCTCCGGCTCGGAGAACGGCTCGGTGGTGTAGAAGCCCCGTTCCTTCTCCCAGATCAGCGGCGGGTTGAGGCACTCCTCGATGGTCGTCCAGATGGAGAAGGTCGGCGCGAAGTCGTACCCCTCGACCACGAGGTCGGCGCCGTCGCGCACGGCCACCTCGTCGATCTGCTCGAACAGGTGGTCTGCGGCGTAGCGGGCGAAAACGTCCGCGAGGCCGGGCTCGACGCCGATACCCGCCAGCGCGAGCAGGTCCCGCTCGCGCCAGCGCTCGTGCGCGTCGAGCTCCTCCTGTCCGAGCATCGTGTCCGGGCCTGAGAGCGTCATCGCCATGTCGAGATAGGTGCAGCCGTACTCGAAGGCGGCCTCGAGGATCGGCGGGTTGAAACGGGGGTCGGCGGCGTTGAGGACGGCGTCCGCGCCGGTCTCGCGCAGGAGCGCGACGAGCGCGTCCTTGTCGCCCGCGTCGACCTTCGCGGCGGCGAAGCGGTCGTCGCTGTCGCGTGCGAGCACGGCGGCCGGCCGGGCCGGATCGAGATCCGCGAACGTGATCCGCTCGAAGAAGTCGCGCCGTCGCGCGACCGCGGCCACAGCTGCGCCGACCGCACCCGTCCCGATCACCAGCACCTTCATCCGGAGCGCGATTCAACCACAGCACCGGAGCGAGGTAAGACGCGGCGGTTTCGCGACACAAAGGAATCCGATGGAGAGAGTTCGCGATCGGGAGCGCACGATGCTCGTCCTCGCCGGGGCGGTCGCTCTCGGCGTCCACGCCGGACTCGCTCCAGAGCACCTCGAGGAGTGGGCTCCGCTCGGGGCCTGCTTCATCGCCGCGGCGGTCGCGCTCGCGGGCAGCGTCGCCGTCCTGGCGGCCGGCCGCGATCACTGCGGGCCTGCCGCCGCCGCGACGGCGCTTCTGCTCGCGGTCCTCGTGGTGGGCTACGTCGCGACGAGGGTCGCGGCCCTCCCGCCACTCGATCCCGACCGCGAGCCGCTCGACTCGCTCGGAGTCGCGACGACCGCCATCGAGCTCGCCGGGCTCGTCGTCGCACTCCACGTCGCCAGAAGACCGACGTCCTCACCGATGCCAGGAGGGAAGGAATGACCGCTCTTCGCACCACCGGTACGCTCCGGCGGCTCACGCTCGCCGCCGCCGTCGCCGCGGCCAGCGCCACCGTCGCGCTGCTCGGCACGGCCTCGCACTCGGAGGCCGCGATGTCCCACCAGCAGGCGCTCTCGCCGAAAGCCGCGGCGTTCACGCGGGCGATGGACAAGCTCTGGGAAGACCACATCACCTGGACTCGGATGGTGATCGTCGACTTCGCCGCCAACCTGCCCGACCTCAAGCCGGCGGAGACGCGCCTGCTGCGGAACCAGGCCGACATCGGGAACGCCATCAAGCCGTTCTACGGCGCAGCGGCCGGCAACAAGCTGACGCAGCTCCTGCGCACGCACATCCTCGAGGCGGTGCCCGTGCTCACGTACGCGAAGGACGGCGACCAGGCGAAGCTGAAGACGGCGCTGAAGGCCTGGTACGCGAACGCGCACCAAATCGCCGTCTTCCTCTCGAAGGCGAATCCCCACGCCTGGTCGCGGGCGGCGATGGACAGGATGATGAAGCGGCACCTCGCGCTCACGACCGCCGAGGGCGTGGCCCGGATCCAGGGCAACTGGAAGGCCGACATCGCCGCCTACGACAAGGTGCACCTCGAGATCCTGCAGATGTCGCAGATGCTCAGCAGCGGGATCATCGAGCAGTTCCCGAACAGGTTCTGACGGCAAGCAAGCGGCCGGCCCCGCTGCGGCCGGGGCCGGCCGCGACCGGAAAGCGAGCGCGGCGCTAGGGCCGGCGACGGATCAGCGTGATGCCGTCGCGCAGCGGGAGCAGCACCGCCTCGACCCGCTCGTCGCGCCGGACGTGCTCGTTGAAGCCGGAGATCGCCTGCGTGATCTCCTCGTTCGGGCCGCCGCTCCCGAAGAGGGTGTTGTCGGCGGCGATCAGGCCGCCGGGCGCCAGCTTGGGGAGGATCGCCTCGTAGTAGTCGACGTAGCTCTCCTTGTCGGCGTCGATGAAGGCGAGGTCGAACGGGCCCTCCAGCGTGGCAAGCGTCTCCACCCCCGGGCCGACGCGGAAGTCGATCCGGTCGGCGACTCCCGCCTCCTCTGCGTAGCGACGGGCGACGGCGGTCGTCTCCTCGTTCACGTCGCAGGTGACGAGGCTCCCGTCCGGTGGGAGGGCTCGGGCCATGGCGATGCTGGACCAGCCGGTGAACGTGCCGACCTCGAGCACTCGCCTGGCCCGCGTCAGGTGGACGAGGAAGTTGAGGAACGCGCCCTCGACCGCGCCGACCATCATCACGTGGTCCGCCTGCGTGGCCTCGGTCTCGGCGCCGAGCCGGTCGAAGACGTCCCAGCGGGCGGTCGTGTAGCGCTCCGCGTAGTCCTCGATCTCGTCCGGGACGTAGCGGCCCATCAGAACTCGGCTCGGAGTGACCACGCGCTGACCGGGTGCGATGGTCGAGTGCGAGACAAGGACGCAGGGAGCATGAATAGCAGCGCTATTCGCGCGACCGAGGACGCCGGATCGCGCCGACCAGCGCAGTCGGGCAGCCCGTGCTTCACTTCGAGGCGAGTTCTCACAGCCCGTCTCCGACCCGCAGGACCTCGTCGGCCAGAGCCTGCACGTCGTCGGATGTGGTGCGCCAGGAGGAGATGGCCGCACGTTGACAGAACCGCCCGTCGAGCGTGGCACCCGTGTGGAAGACACGGCCGGCCGCCGCGACCTCGGCCTGAATCGTCCGGTTCGCCTGCTCGAGGTCGATCCCGTCCCGCACGTAGCGGAAGCAGACGATGTTGGTCGGCGCCGGCGCCGCGAGCTCGAGGCGCGGATGCTCCTCGACGATCGCCGCGAGCTCGGCGGCGAGGTCGCAGCAACGGGTGACGAGATCCTCGACGCCGCGGCGGCCGAGCGCCTTCAACGCGGCCCAGACGCACGCGCCGCGCCAGCTGCGCGAGGCCTCGAACGCGAACTCGTGGATGTTGGCGCCGGAGCCGGGAGTGAGGTACCCGGCGGAGCCGCGGAACGTCTCGTGGTGGAGCTCGCCGTCGCGGATCAGCGCGAAGCCGACGCCGTTCGGCACGTTGAGCCACTTGTGGGCGTCCACCGCGAGCGAGTCCGCGCGCTCCATCCCGCGCACGAGGGGAGCGGTCCGCTCGCAGAGCCGGAAGAAGGCGCCGAACGCGCCGTCGACGTGCAGCCAGAGCCCGTACCGGTCGCAGACGTCGGCGATCTCGTTCAGGGGATCCGACGCGCCGGTGTTGACCGAGCCCGCCTGCGCGATCACGATCGCCGGCTCGACTCCCGCCTCGAGGTCGCGCTCGATCGCGGCCACGAGCGGCTCCACCTCCATCGCGTAGGCAGCGTCGATCGGGATCGCGCGCACGCTGCTCGAGCCGAGCCCGAGCGTGCGCAGTGCCTTGTGGTCGGAGAGGTGCAGCTCGACGCTGCCGTAGACGGCGAGGGGCGGCAGGGCCCGCACGCCCTGCTCCCCCACGTCGATGCCGTGCTTGCGCCCGAACCAGTGCCGTGCGACTCCGAGGGCGACGGTGTTGGCCATCGTCGCGCCCGAGCCGAAGTAGCCGGAGCTCGACGGATAGCCGAGCAGGTCGGCGAGCCAGCCGAGCGTGACCTGCTCGAGCTCGACGGCGGCCGGACCGAGCGGCCACATCCCGACGTTCTGGTCGACCGCGGCCGTCCAGGCCTCGACGATCGCGGCAGCAGGGAGCGAGGCGCCCGTGACGTAGCCGAAGTAGCGGCCGCCGGTCGAGCCGGCGAAGCCGCCTGCGCTCCGCTCCTCGAGCTGGCCGAGGATGGCCTCGACCGGCAGCCCGTCCTCGGGCAGCGGCTCCTCGAAGCGGGCGCGGAGCGTCGGCGAGTCGAGCTCGGCCGCGGCGCGCGCGGGAGGCTCGAGCGCCGCGCGGAA
>DATEPQ010000056.1:0-8027 GCA_035273125.1 Gaiellaceae bacterium | reverse complement strand
CTTCGGGCTCGGCATGGGGCTCGGCTCGCTGGGCGCCGGTATCGGCATCGGCACGGTCTTCGCCTCGATGATCCAGTCGGTCGCCCGCCAGCCCGAGCTGCGCGGCGAGCTGCAGGGGATCATGTGGCTCGGCTTCGCGCTCACCGAGGCAGTCGTCTTCTACGGCCTCGTCGGCGGCTTCCTCGGCTTCGTGCTCGTCAAGTAGATGCTCGTCGCCGCCTCCAGCCCGCTCACCAAGCTCATCCCGGGGCTGATGATCTGGACGATCGTCTTCTTCCTGATCGTCTTCTTCGTGCTGCGCAAGTACGCCTTCGGTGCAATCCAGAACCTGATCGACGAGCGTCAGAAGTCGATCCGGAACGCGATCGAGTCGGCGGACAATGCTCGGGACGAGGCGCAGCGGCTGCTCGAGGAGCACCGCAAGCTCATCGCCGAGGCGCGCGGCCAGGGCGAGGCTATCCTCGCCGAGGCGCGCAAGACGCGCGAGTCGATGGAGCAGCGGATGCGCGAGGAGACGGAGTCCGAGCGGCAGCGGCGGCTCGAGGAGACGCGGAAGGAGATCGCGGCCGAGACGGCGCGGGCGCTCCAGCAGATCCGCGCCGAGGTGGCGGACCTCACGCTCGAGGCGGCGTCACGGGTGGTCGGCAGGACGCTCGACGCGAAGCGCGATCAGGAGCTGATCGAAGAGGCGATTGCGGGGCTCGACTTCTCGCGGCTCGAGGAGAGCGCCTAGTGGCGGTTGCCCACCGCATCTACGCCGAAGCCCTGTTCGGCGCTGCGAAGGACGCGGGCCGGCTCGCGCAGGTACACGAGGCGCTCGGCGACTTCGCGGCGGCGACGGCCGAGTCGCCGGAGCTGCGCGCCGTCCTGCGCAACCCGCAGCTCGACCCGAGCGCGAAGGCCGCGATCCTCGCCGACCTCGCCGGCGACGAGGAGCCGCTGTTCGCGAACTTCCTCCAGGTGGTGGCGGAAAAGGGGCGGGCCGGCGAGCTCGAGGAGATCGCGAAGGAGTTCGAGCGGCTGATGGCGCGCGAGGAGCGCCGCCTTACCGTCGAGCTGACCACGGCGCGCGAGCTGACGGACGACGAGACGAAGGCGATCCTGAAGCAGATCGAGGACGCGGCGGGCCGCAAGGTCGACGCCACGCAGAAGGTCGATCCCGATCTCGTGGGTGGGATCGTCCTCCAGGCGGGCTCGCTCCGCGTCGACGCGAGCGTGCGCGGGAGACTGGAACGACTGAGAAACGAACTCGTGAAGACATGAGGAGCTGAGACGACTTGAAGCTGCGCCCCGAAGAGATCACGTCGATCCTGCGCCAGCGGATCGAGCAGTACGACGTCGAGACCGACCTGGCCGAGGTCGGCACCGTTCTCCAGATCGGCGACGGCATCGCCCGGATCTACGGGCTCGAGAACGCGGTCGCGATGGAGATGCTCGAGCTCGAGCACGGCGTCGTCGGACTCGCGTTCAACCTCGAGGAGGACGACGTCGGCGCCGCGCTGTTCGGCGAGTGGGAGCGGGTCAGCGAGGGCGAGCCGGTCCGCCGCAGCGGCAAGGTTGCGAGCGTCCCCGTCGGCGAGGGGCTGCTCGGTCGCGTCGTCGACCCGCTCGGCAACCCGCTCGACGGACGTGGCCCGATCGAGGCAGCGGAAACGCGGCCGCTCGAGTTCAAGGCGCCGGGCGTCGTCGCGCGCCAGCCGGTGAAGGAGCCGCTGATGACCGGCATCAAGTCGATCGACTCGATGACGAATGTCGGCCGCGGGCAGCGCGAGCTGATCATCGGCGATCGCTCGACCGGCAAGACGGCGATCCTGATCGACACGATCCTCAACCAGCGCGACACCGACGTCCACTGCATCTACGTCGCGGTCGGTCAGAAGGCGTCCACCGTCGCCGCCATCTATGAGCGGCTGCGGGAGGCGGGCGCGATGGAGTACACGACGATCGTGTCGGCTGCCGCGCACGAGGCCGCGCCGATCAAGTGGATGGCGCCGTTCGCGGGTTGCGCGATGGGCGAGTACTTCCTCTTCCAGGGCAAGCACGCGCTCGTCATGTACGACGACCTCACGAAGCACGCAGACGCCTACCGGCAGCTCTCGTTGCTGTTGCGCCGCCCCCCGGGCCGCGAGGCGTTCCCGGGCGACGTCTTCTATCTGCACTCGCGGCTGCTCGAGCGCGCCTGCAAGCTCTCGGAGGAGGAGGGCGGCGGCTCGCTCACGGCCCTTCCCGTGATCGAGACGCAGGCGGGGGACATCTCGGCGTACATCCCCACGAACGTGATCTCGATCACCGACGGCCAGATCTTCCTCAACGCCGAGCTCTTCTACTCGGGCGTCCGACCGGCCGTGAACGTCGGCACCTCCGTCTCGCGGGTGGGCACTTCGGCACAGACCAAGGCGATGAAGAAGGTCGCCGGCCGCCTGCGGCTCGACCTCGCGCAGTTCCGCGAGCTCGAGGCGTTCGCGCAGTTCGGGTCCGAGCTCGACCGCGCAACGCAGCAGGCGCTCAGGAGGGGCGAGAAGATGGTCGCGACGCTGAACCAGCCGCAGTACGACCCGTGGGCGATGGAGGAGCAGGTCGCCGCGATCTACACCGGCAACGAGGGATATCTCGACGACATCCCGACCGCGCAGGTCTCGCGCTTCCAGGAGGAGCTGCGGGAGCACCTTCGCGCCGAGGACGAGATCTACAAGCAGATCCGCGAGTCGGGCGACCTGCCGGACGAGCTCGCGCAGAAGTTGAACGGCGAGATCGAGAAGTTCAAGAACGGCTTCAACGTCGAGGGCGAAGACACGGTCACGTGATGCGCCTGCCGGCAATGGTCAGGGCACTCCCGCCGGCTGCAAAGCGTCGCGACTCCTCGCTTCGCTCGTCGGCCGGCTTCGCCGGCTGCGGCGTCCTCAGTCGCGCCGATAGCTTCGGCTATCGACGCTCCCTGCGTCCTAGCCTCGCTCGCTTTTCGCTCGCCGGAAGCGCGCGACCATCACCGGCAGGCGCATAGTGGCCTCGCTGCAGGACCTCCGGCGGCGGATCACCTCCGTCCGCAACACGCGCAAGATCACGAAGGCGCTCGAGCTCGTGGCCGGCGCGCGGCTGCGGCGTGCGCAGAGCCGCATCGAGGAGATGCGGCCGTACGCCGACCGGATGCAGGAGCTGATGGTCGGCACGGCGCGCGCTGCGTCCTCGATCCGGAACCTCGGCCTCCTGCAGCAGCGCGACGAGGTGCGGCGTGTCGCGTTCGTGGTGGTGACGGGAGACCGCGGCCTCGCCGGGCCCTTCAACGGGCAGGTCCTGCGGCGAGCCTTCGAGCTGGAGCGCCAGGCAACGGCCGAGGGCCAGGAGGTGACATGGCTCACCGTCGGGCGCAAGGGCGCGTCGACCCTGCGCTTCCGCCGCTACGAGCTGACCGCGCAGTGGGCCGGCTTCGCCGACAAGCCCGCCTACACCGACGCGCAGGCGGTCGGCCACAAGCTCGCGGAGCTGTACGAGGCCGAGGAGGTCGACCGCGTCGTCCTGATCTACAACCGCTTCGAGTCGGCGCTCGTGCAGCGGGTGACGACGACCGACCTGCTGCCGATCCGCGAGGAGGTCCTCGAGGGCGACGAGAGCGACGAGGAGAAGACCGGCGGCGTCAGCGGCGACTTCATCTACGAGCCGGAGCCGGAGGAGATCCTGCAGCGGCTCCTGCCCGTCTACCTCGAGACCGAGATCTACCGCGCCCTCCTAGAGTCGGCGGCGGCATTCCTCGCCTCGCAGATGGCCGCGATGCGCAGCGCGTCGAAGAACGCCGGCGAGTTGATCGACAACCTCACGCTCTCGCTCAACCGCGCCCGCCAGGCCGAGATCACGCAGGAGATTCTCGAGGTCGTCGCCGGCGCCGACGCCCTCACCGGGTAAGCGGCAACCCTTTCACGCTTCTCGAGCTCGGACGGCCCAGGCGGGGCTGTGAGACTTGGGCCGTGCCGACCGTGCATCTTCTCTGCGGCCTGCCCGGCTCGGGCAAGACCACGCTCGCGCGTCGACTGGAGCAGGAGCGGCCGGCGCTGCGGTTCACCCTCGACGAATGGATGCTCGGCCTCTTCGACCTGACGCCCTACGACCCGGGCTACGGAGAGAGGGCCGACAGGGTGAAGGCTCAGATCTGGCGGGTGGCGGCGGGGGTGCTCGCCCTGGAGCGTGATGTCGTCCTCGATTGGAGCCACTGGAGCAGGGGCGCACGAGCGGACGCGAAGAAGCGAGGACACGAGCTCCGGGCGGAGGTACTCCTGCATTACCTCGACGTTCCGCTTGCGGAAGTCGAGCGACGAATCGGTGAGCGCAACCTCGTCGCGCCCGCAGGCGTCCACCGGATCGACATTCAGGACCTTCGCCGGTTCGCTTCCGAGTCATTCGAGAGCCCTGGTGCCGAGGAGGGACTTGTGGTTGTCGTGCATCCGACCCCGGCGCCCTGATGCGGATGCACTCGACCCGGTTTCCCGAGCTGAACGAGCTTCTGGCGCTGTTCGTCGTCCGGGTCTCGTCGGTGCTCGGCGACGACCTCACCGGCATCTACCTCACCGGCTCGTTCGCTCTCGGAGGCGGCGACGCGGCAAGCGACTGCGACTTTCTCGTCGTGAAGGACGGCACGCTGAGCGGCCACGAGGAGCGCGCGCTGCGGGAGCTGCACGAGGAGATCCCGAACTGGTCGGGTTACTGGGCCTCCAATTTCGAGGGCTCGTACGCGCCTCGCGCGGATCTCGAGACCCTCGCCGCTCTGGGACGACCCTGGCTTTACGTCGACCGCGGGAAGCGGGAGATGGCGTGGTCGCCGCACTGCAACGTCGAGGACGTCCGCTGGGTGCTCCTCAACCGGCCGCTCGTCCTCGCCGGCACCGATCCGCGCGAGTTCTGCTGCAAGGTTCCGGCTCCCGTGTTGCAGGCGGCGATGCGACCGCAGCTCGAGAACCTCCTCGACGACGTGAGGAGTTGGGCCCCGTTCGACATCAGCTGGACGCAGCGCTACCTCGTCGAGACCGCCTGCCGGATGCTCCACACGCTCGAGCACGGCGAGGTGATCGCGAAGCCGAGCGCGCTCGACTGGGCGGCCGAGACCCTGCCGGCCGAATGGCGCGGCCTGCTCGGGCAGGTCCGTCGGGACCGGTCGGTGCAATGGGATGCACCGCCGCCGCCGGGATCGATGGAGCGCGCGGTCGCCTTCGTCGAGTACGTCCAGGCGCGCGAGCTCAGCTCGCCATCGTAGGCCGCACGAGCTCCCGCGCCCGTGCCGCCTTCACCGCCGCCGTCAGCGTGGCGATGTCGTAGGCGCCGTAGTGGCGCAGGCCGTTGATGAAGAAGGTGGGCGTCCCCGAGACCGCAGAGAGGTCGGCCGAGTCGACGTCCCGCGCGATGCGCCCCGTGCCGGACCGGGTGCGCAGGTCGTGCTCGAAGCGCTCGCCGTCGAGGCCCAGCTCTCGCGCATAGTCGAGGAGGTCGCGGAACGCCAGCGCGTCCTGGTGGCCGAGGAGCAGGTCGTGCATCTCCCAGAACGCGCCCTGCTGCGCCGCAGCCTCGGCGGCCTCCGCCGCCTGCTGCGCGTGCGGGTGGACGTCGTTCAGCGGGAGGTGACGCCACACGTACGCGACGTCGCCGAAATCGCGCAGGAGCTCGCGCAGGACGGGCTCGGCCTGGCCGCAGTAGGGGCATTCGAAGTCGCCGTACTCGAGGACGGTGACGGGCGCGTCGACGGGGCCGCGGATGTGGTCCTCCTCCGGATCGACGGGATCCGCCAGGTCGACGATGAGGTCGGGCGTCCCGAGCAGCATGCGGATCCGCGTGCGGCGTGGCAGCCGCTTCGTCACGAGGACGACGAGCCACGTCAGCGTCGCTGCGAGTGCGGCCGCACTGAGAACGCCGATCTTCGCCTCGGCCAGGTCGACGCCGTGGAAGGCGAGATCGGCGATGAGGATGGAGACCGTGAAGCCGATCCCGGCGATCGTGCCCGCCCCCGCCACCGAGGCCCAGCCGACCGGGGCCCTCAGGCGCCCGCGGCTGAGCCGGCTCGCGAGCCAGGTCGCCCCCACGATCCCGATCGGCTTGCCGAGGACATAGCCGAGCATGATCCCGAGCGTGATCGGCGCCGTGTACGCCGTCGAGAGGAAGCCCATGCTCAGGTGCACGCCGGCGTTCGCCAGCGCAAAGAGCGGCACGATCACGTAGCTCGTCCACGGATGCCAGAGCGCCTGCAGCCGCTCGTTCGGCGAGACGGCCGTCCTCAGCGCTCCGCGCGCGGTGCGCGCCAGCTCGCCGGTCGGCTGCTCGCGGAAGAGCCGGAAGATGTCGCTCGCCCGCTCGAGGTCGCTCCGCTGCGCGGGATACGCGAGCGCGATCACGCCGCCCATCAGGCCCGCGATCACCGGGTCGACACCCGCCTCGTAGAACGCGATCCACACGGCCGTCCCGAGCACGAAGTAGACGGCGCCGACGTGGATGTCCGCGGCCCGCACCAGCAGGATGCAGCCGAAGATCCCGAACGCGACGAGGAGCGGGACGACCGAGATCGAGCCGCTGTACGCAATCGCGATCACGAGCAGCGCGACGACGTCGTCGACGACCGCGATCGTGAGCAGGTAGGCGCGGAGCCGGTCCGGCAGTCCCGACCCGACGAGTGCGAGCAGCCCGAGCGCGAAGGCCGTGTCGGTCGACATCGCCGTCCCCCAGCCGTGGACCGAGTCGTGCCCCGCGTTGATTGCGAGGTAGATCAGGACGGGAACGAACATCCCGCCGAGGCCGGCGAGGAGCGGGAGTGCCACGCGCCGCCGCTCGCGCAGCTCGCCGAGGTCGAACTCGCGTCGCGCCTCGAGGCCGATCACGAAGAAGAAGAACGCCATCAGCCCGCTGTTGATCCAGCCGCGCAGGTCCTGCGAGATCCCGTGGCCCCCGATCCGGAACGAGAGCGTCGCCGTCCAGACGCGCTCGTAGGACGCCTGGTCGACGTTCGCCCAGACGAGCGCCGCGACGACCGCGGCGAACAGGACGGCCGCGCTGCCGGTCTCCGTCGTGAGGAAGGCGCGGAGCGGCGTCTGCAGGTTCCGCGTCCACGCGGTCCGGCCGCTGAATGGTGCCGCGGAGACGTCTGTCTCGGTCATGCCGGCAAGCTTCGCAAACGCGGTCGGTTCCACCGAGAAGCGCCGACTCCGCTCGGCTAGAGTGCCGCTGCCTGCGGCCGCCCGCGCCGCGCCGACCTCGAGCATCAGGGGAGACTCAGTGGCCGACCAGAGCAACGGCAAGAACACGGGGAAGATCGTCGAGATCAAGGGCGTCGTGCTCGATGCCGTCTTCCCGGACCGGCTGCCGGAGATCTTCCATGCGCTCCGCGTGGACGTCCCCGAAAACGGCGGCTCGCGGGAGCTGATCGCGGAGGTGCAGCAGCACCTCGGCGACGACCGCGTCCGGGCCGTCGCCATGGACACGACCGACGGGCTCGCCCGCGGGGTCGAGATCCTGGACACGGAGGGCCCGATCTCGGTTCCCGTCGGTGACCAGACGCTCGGGCGCATCTGGAACGTGATCGGCGACCCCGTCGACGGCAAGGGGGCCGCGAAGGGCGAGCGCTGGCCGATCCATCGCGACCCGCCTGCGTTAGGCGACCTCTCGCCGAAGATCGAGATCTTCGAGACGGGCATCAAGGTCGTCGACCTGATCGCCCCCTTCGTCCGCGGCGGCAAGGTCGGCCTCTTCGGCGGCGCCGGGGTCGGCAAGACGGTGACGATCACGGAGCTGATCCACAACGTCGCCCTGCAGCACGGCGGCGTCTCGGTGTTCACCGGCGTCGGCGAGCGGACGCGCGAGGGCACCGACCTCTATCTCGAGATGGAGGAGTCGGGCGTCATGGACAAGGTCGCGATGGTGTACGGCCAGATGAACGAGCCGCCGGGGGCACGTCTGCGGGTCGGGCTGTCCGGCCTGACCATGGCGGAGTTCTTCCGCGACGAGGGCCAGGACGTGCTCCTCTTCATCGACAACATCTTCCGCTTCGTCCAGGCGGGCTC